>CAXNEW010000030.1:0-21483 GCA_964201665.1 Bdellovibrionota bacterium | reverse complement strand
TGGGCCGAGCTCCAGTGGCCTCGTCTCCCAGTGGCAGCGGCGGACCCGGTGGTGGCGGCGGAATGGCGCCAGGTGCAGGACCAGCTGCGCCAAGACCCGTTGTTATGGCTCCAATCGGCGCCCCAGGCGGTGGTAGTGGATCCGGACCTATGATGCCCCCCTCTGGTGGAAGTATGTTGGCGGGGCCACCGCCCCCATCCAGCTTTGGCAACATCGTACAGCCTGGTTCAGGCGGCGCTGCCGGTGGAATTCCAGTTCCTGGCACAGGGGGTGGCTTTCAACCTCCGCCTCCAGTAACTCAGCCGGGTACTTTGCCTGCTCAGGGTCCAAAGGCTCGATTTCGAATTGAGTAATTTCAAAAAATAACCGAAACCCATAATAGGAATTTATGGGTTTAGATCATCTTATTCGCGATCCTGTTCATCGTACCATTCCAATTTCAAGCGACGAACGTCGAGTGATCGACCATCCCCTTTTTCAACGCCTTCGCCGTATTAAACAAACGGCATTTTTAAATTTGATTTTTCCGGGCGCTACACATGATCGATTTAGTCATAGCCTGGGTGTGATGCACATGGCCGGCATTGTCTTTGATCAGATTGCTGAAGAATTTTCTTCCACCTTTGGCCCGCGAGCATTTCAGCCCAATCAAAAAGATTATTTTAGGCGCCTCATTCGCCTCGCTGCACTTTTGCATGATGTCGGCCATGGCCCCTTTTCGCACAGTCTCGAGGGCGTCACTCATGCGGGGCGCCCGATTCATCCCACGCGTAAAGACCTCTTAGACAAAGGCGATATTCCTGATCATTGGGTTGATCCTAAGGGGCCCGCCATAAAAGATAGCTGGCTAAAAATTCCAGCCCAACATGAAGAATTTTCAATTTCGCTGATTGCTCGAATGGCTGATGCAGATGGCAGGCTTGGGGCCCTTTGCGCACAAGATATTGCGGCACTTATTTGTGATTGGATTGAGCCTACCGAGGAATTCAATTCGATGAACCGGGTGGGCCCCTCAGGTAAATGGAATTTAAAATCTGCTCTCAAAGCCATTGTCAGTGGCGAAATTGATGCCGATCGGATGGATTATTTATTGCGCGACTCGCACTACACGGGCGTTCCTTATGGTCAGTATGATCGTGAAATGCTTTTGGGAAATATTTTGTGGCGGCCCGATCCGAACAAGGCCAATCATTTGTGCGTGGCCATTAGGCGCAAAGCCTTGCACGCTTTTGAAGACTTTTTAATTTCTCGCTATCACATGTTTTTACAAGTTTATTCGCACAAGACCACAGTGGGTTTTGATGTGGTTTTAGAAAATGCGCTGGCTGAACTTCCTGATTTTTCGATCGACCCCACACTTGATGATTATATTCAGTGGTCAGACGATTGGTTGCTTCGCAAGATTCAAGAAAACAGATCGTCCATTTGGGGACGCTACATTGCCGATCGTTTACCGCTCAAACATTTGTTTACTGTAAGACAAGAAGACCAAAAGGATTTTAATAAATTTATAAAACCCTTTGAAAAATCTATTGGCACAACGGCGTGGTTCCCTTCTCTGAAAAACAAGGACGCCTTGGTTGATGCAAAGGGGTCGAAAAAAAATTCAGCGGGTGGGGAAGTTCCCAAGCTTTGGTGGCGAAACACCACGTCGGTACTGACTCGTGGTGAGCGGGGCCATTATCCAATTTATCTTGAGGACTCTTCACGCAAACTAAAGCCGGTTGAAGAGGTTTCGATTCTGTTGCGCAGCGATTATGTTCGAAAATTTGAAATGACACATGTTTATTGTTTACGTGAGGATTTTTCAAAAGTGCAAACTTGGCTAGTGGATTCCAATATTCCCGAGAGTTTGTTTAAAATAGGCAAAACACTCATCAACTAGGGAGGGCTACTTCCTTTTATGGGATTGGGGCAGGTGACTGTTTGGAGGGCTTAGGCCTCCCAGTGGAAGAACCCGAGCCAGTCCACTGGGAGGCCTAAGCCCTCCAAACAGCCACCAATACGATACTCAAAAAAAAAGGAATACGCTCCCTGGGTTTCCTCCTACCGCTCTCGGGTTCTTCCCCTGGAGGAGTTATTCCCCATTTCCTTGTAGGCAAGGAAAGCCCCCGCCTTTTCGTCAGGCTGCTTTTTGCGGAGGATGCTGACTCTCTCTTGGCGCACGCTCGCCGCCTTTTTCGCCCAGAACAGATTCTTGCATTTCGTTCATGGATTTTCGAAGAAGTTTGAGGTGCCCGACTAAAGTGTCTGCAGAGCTTCCAAAAAGTTCTCCCTCTTTTAAGGCGGCGTAGGAGTGCCCGCGAACGTGGGCAATAAATTTTTCAAACGTGGTTAAAATTTTTCGGCTCAAAAGCATCACAATCAGGCTCGCCAGCGTTACAAATCCAAAGGCAAAATTAAGTAAAATAAAAAAGCTACTTTGAGATTGCGCAAGTTGACCTTGTTTATTTGTAAGTTCCACTTTTGATTGCGCAAAGGCTAGATCAAAGTTTTCAGCGAGGCTGGCCTGAAGGGTTTTCGAAGTTTCAAAATAGATGTCGTCGGCCTTTTCGACATCGCCTTCACCTAGGGAAACTAGAATTTCTGAATTTACCAATTTCCATTGGTCGAAACTCGACTTCAATTTTTCGATTGCAAGGCGAGATGTTTCTGCAGTGGTTTTTGAAAGAACTGAATCGAGACTCAGGGAAACGGTTTTAATTTGTGCTTCAAGGGCGGTTTTTTGGGTTTCTCGTCCTCGCACGAGGGCCTCAGAAAGTAGCGTTCTTTCTACCAGCAAGGCCTCAAAAACAGAGGCCTTTATTTGACTTAACTCTTCAAAATTAAAAATTTGGGTTTGGATGGATTGCGAGGGTCTAATGTTTGAATTTCTGAAATAAATTCCGAGTTGAATCCAAAGCGCCAAAAAAAAGACCGGAACTGAAAACCCAAGTACACGTGTGATTGTTTTTTGGCTTAGATTTTTTTTTAAGGCCACGGGGTTTGGAGATCGAGGAGATAGGGTCCGTGGTTGGTTGGATTTTTTTGTGCGACTTTCGAGGTAAAAGGTTCGGCTCAATTCGCGACGCAGTTCATCCATGGCAGAAACCTATCGGTAGAGCGGGCTAAAAAAATGAAACAAATTTTGCCTTAAAAAGGAGCTAATTTTTGGCGCTGAGAAAACAGAATTGGCCTCAATATTTTTCCGGCGCATTCCGAAATTCTTAACATGAACAAAATGGAAATGTTCCAGCTTTTGAGAAAGCTGTGGCTTGAGGGTAAGGTTAAAAACAGATTTGAGTTAGAGGTTTTGGCTGAGCTTTTGGCCGAAGCCTTCGTTAAGCGAAGCCACCGCCAATCTTTGCCGGGCCCCGGAAAGCACTCCTTTGTGACTGAAAAAACAAAAGCTCGGGCCCAACGGGAACTTATGAAGGATCTCGACCGTAGTTTCAAAGTACTCTCTTACGGAAAATAAGCCCTAGCTTCAGGGTGGCCAATTCTTTAAAAGCTTGAATTTTTTAGCGCAACCGTGCACGAACACCGTTGGCTCGAACACTCGGGTGTCGGAGCCAACGGTGTTCATGCACAAAAAAGATCCCTCGGTCGAAATAAGTCTTGACGCGTAGCAGCAATTGAGGCATAAGCTACATCCAAGGGTTTCGGTACCAAAGAAACCTACAAAATTTAAAGGCCAAAATGGAGAGGGGCTTTATGAAAAACACGAAAGTTTACCAAAACCTTATTTTAGGAATTCTATTATCAAGTTGTGCAGATTCAGTTTTGCACGACAGGGTGGCCTTGCCTGGTCCGGCCCCAGTCCCAGCACCCAATCAAACTCAAACCGGCCAAAACATGGATTTGCCTAAGGCTGGCGAAACCCCGGCAGAAAACACCAAAGCCGCTACCTATCAGGGAATGACTTTAACTCTAAACCCCACTGATGAGATTGCCGACGAAGATCCCTTCGAAATTTTGTTTCCGGGGCAGGCGCGCGATGCCTTTAACCCTGAGTTTCAAGAGCTTAATCAAGAAATAAAATTCCGGTTTGAAGTGAGCGATGTCAAAGAGGAAGTATCAAGCGATGGCCAAAGATTGCAGTATTTAACGAAGGTCAAATTAATCTTTAAAATTTACGACAAAGATAAGAAAAAAGCCTTGGCCACTCGTACTTTTGTAAATGACGGAGATTTCATTTTTAACACCGACGGCGAAGAAGATTTTATGAATGGTCGTTTCAAGAATTCTGATTCTAGCGGCAAAGCTACGCGGTTTGTCGTTAGGAGTGTAAAGCGAGGACATTCACCCGACGAGGCAACTTCGCTTGAAAACCCATGGAGCGGTAACTTGAGTTTGGTTGATGGCTCTGACGAATATAGCTTCGGCGATATTTCGGGCCTTCTAAGCGCTCCTGCTAAGAAGTAAAAGAATCATAGGCTTAGGGAAACCTAGGTTTTAGTGGTAGGCAAGTTTTTGCAAAATAGTTCTTACAAACCTTCAAAGTTCTTGTGATTTAAAAGACCCTCATGGTAGCCCCTAATTACTCAGAATTGGGGAATTTATCCATGGCAACACGTTTTCTATTTACTTGGTTTCTTGTGATTTCATCACTGATTTCGCACTCGTCTCATTCGCAGCAACTTCCGGGTGGGGCCCGAGTTTTTCCAAGGTGGGACAAACCGACGCTCAGTGCGACCCTCGAAGAGGATGAACAATACAGGAAATGTGAAATGTTTGAATTTGGTCGGCTACAAAAAGTCTTTGCCGATTTTGCCCTCGAGAACGACGTTATTGCTAGTGACGATGAAGGTTACACCCATGGTTTGATGATGGGTTTGAATTTTCAGGGAGACTGGGGCCGATGGCGTTTGGGTTATGAAACCCGCCTTTTTACCGAAAAATTTAAAGAAGATCCTATCGTCGTGGCTAACCAAGGGAGTTCTACGCGCGAACTTCAGTTTGGGGCCCCCCTGGTAACCGACCAAGAAAAAATTCGATTTACTGAGATTACCGATTTTGGGGCTCTGTTTGAATCGCGCGCAAAGCTTGATGGAACTTTTCACCAATTAGGTGCCAAGATTCAGGTTTATACTGATGATGAAACTTTTTTCGGCGGGCGAGCTCAGCAAAGTCTTGTGCATGGGCTTACCGACAGCCTCAATGATTACGCCTATGGAGACACCCTTCAGGTGAGCGGGATTGTTCAAGGCGGATTCGGAGTTATGATCTTTTCCAATGACCGCAGATTTTATTGTCGCAATTTAGTTGATGCTGAGTTGAATTCCGAAATGGACCGATCTTTTGTTAGAGCGCAAACAGAGGCCGGTTTTGCGATTTGTCGCAATGAAAAAAACGAGGCCATTTTTGAACTTGTTGGAAGTATTCAATGCACTCAGTTTTTTGAGGGCGACCGCTATGTTTCAGCCACAGCAGATGCTCGTTTAAATTTTTTTAGTGGAGACAGCTTTAAAGCTGGGCTCAATGGAGGAGTTTTAATTCCCTTCGAAACTCCGGATGATATTTATATTTATAATGATTCAAATCTTTTGGGCAGACTTTTTATAGGTGTGACCCACACTTTCTAATCTAAAAGTCCTACCTAAATCCGTCAGTTGCGCGCACCAGAGCGTCTACAATGCCGGGTTCAAAGGCAGCGTGGCCCGCATCGGGAATAATTTCGAGCTTGGATTCGGGCCAGGCTTTATGCAGGGCCCAGGCGTTTTCAACCGGGCAAATGACGTCATAGCGTCCGTGGATGATGACGCTTGGAATTTTTCTTATTTTTTCAATGTTTTCGAGTAACTGATTTTCAGTTTTAAAAAAGGCATTGTTCATAAAATAGTGGCACTCGATTCGGGCCAAACTCAAGGCATGTTGGGGCTCGGTGAATTCTGAAATTTTTTCAAGATTTGGCAAGAGGCTTAGCGTGGCGCCTTCCCAGCGTGACCAAGCAGTAGCGGCCTGCAGGCGGGTTTTTTCGTCGCTCGAGGTAAGTTGTTTGTAAAAGGCCGCAATCAAGTTTTCTCGCTCTGACGCTGGAATAACTGAATTGTATTTTTCAAATTCATCGGGAAACAAAAAATGGGCCCCGTGTTGATAGAACCATTTGAGTTCGTGGGGTCTGCACAAAAATATTCCCCGCAAAACGAGTTCGCTAACGCGATCGGGGTGAGTCTGGGCATAGGCTAGACTCAAGGTGCTGCCCCAGGAGCCACCAAACACAAGCCATTTACTGATATCAAGCCTGCCGCGTAAATTTTCGATGTCTTTTATGAGGTCCCAAGTGGTGTTGTTGCTAAGCGAGGCATGGGGTTTGGATTTTCCAGCTCCACGTTGGTCAATCAAAATAATGCGGTAGTGCGAGGGATCGAAAAACTGTCTGTGATAGGGAGAGCAACCGCTGCCGGGGCCGCCATGTAAAAAAAGAGCGGGTTTACCGTTGGGATTCCCACATTCTTCAAAATAAATCGAGTGTTCGGCGTCCGCCTGAAAATATCCTGTGTTATAGGGCTGAATTTCAGGGTACAGGGTTCTTAAAAATTTTTTATCTATTGGGTTCATGAGTGTGATTGTTTTTGGCGTAGGGATTCGATTTCGTCAATGAGTTTGGGGAAGTGGTCAACTCCTGAAACTTCGTTAACCTGGACTAAGGCTGAGGGACTGGTGATATTCACTTCGTTTAAAAAGTCGCCAATAAAATCCAGGCCCAAAAGATGCAAACCTTCAGCAGCAAGGTCGGCTGCAACTTTTAGGCTCGCCTCGATCTGATGTGACGTGGGGCTTTGGGCTTTTGCCGTTGCCCCTTGGTGCAAGTTGCCGAGTCTTGAGCCCTTTGCAGGAATGCGTGTAACGGAGCCAAGAATTTTTTGATTGATCATGAGGATTCTTAAATCACCGAGTGTGGATATCTCGGGGATAAATTTTTGTACGACAATTTTTGGCCCCCATTTGGCGAGGTAGTTCTTTAAGGTTTCGTCGGGGGTTTCAGGTTTTAAAAATTCAATGCCGTTGCCAGAACATTCATCGTAGGGCTTGGCCACGCTTTCGCCAGGCGAAAAGAGGGCTAGGGCTTGTTGGAATTGGGATAAATTTTCGCAAATTCGAGTGGGAGTGGCATATTTTGCAAATTTTAAGGGAAGGGCGTGTTCGGAATATATCGGGGTCGCACGTGGATTGTTGATTTGCAAAATATGCGAGGGCGTTTTTTCGAAAAGTCGCGCATGTGCTTTGAAAAAATCATTAACCGGGGGGTCAAGTCGCTGAAGAATAACTTGGTAGTCTGTTACCGCGGCAGGAGGCGAATTTTCAGTAACTAGAAAACCCTTAGAATCGGAAAGATTGACCTGAGTTATTTTTTGAACCGGAATATTGTGTAAAAAATTATGTGGATCGGTGGCGAAAGGATCGAAAGAGTCTTGATTTAAATAATCAACCCCGATGCCGCGTTTTAAAAGCTCGGCAGTCATGCGCAGACTGGTATCAAATTTAGGCTGGAGTTTGTCGGGCCCATTAGCGGCAAGCAGATATTTCACGAGCTAGGATTTAAGGCCTTCGAGCTGAGTTCTCAAGCATGGCCATTCTAGACTCGCGGGCCACCTTGCTCGCTTCCAACGGTGTTCGTGCACTGTTAATGCCAGCTGCTGTGGCCGCTGGATAATGCCAGCTGCTGTGGGCGCTGGGTTTTGGCAGTTTGCACGAACACCGTTGGCTCCGACACCCGGGTGCTCGTGTACCCCGGTGTTCGTGCACGGCTAGGTGCTAGTTTGTTGCGGGGGCAGAATTTGCGGCGCCGATTGTAAGGGTGGCTTCAATGCCTCCGGTGGTGTCGCAAGTCGATGCACTGCAGGCATAGGGAAGTTTAAAATTCGCTAAAAAGTCTTCCACCGTTGTGAATGTCGATGGGGCAGCCGTCCAGCCTATGGCGTTCTCGATATCAAAATCGAGGGTCCACAAACGGGTGGTGTCGCTAATTTCAGCAAAAGTGGGTTTGAGGGCTGTTGAGAGAGCTACAGAATAAGGTGCGTAGTTGGGATTTCCATCTCGCGACCCAGCCTCGGCAAGGGCTCCGACCGCGCTTGCAAGACGGTGCGGGCTTGTGGGGCGAGTGGCTGAACAGCCAGCTGAATCACACCATTGGAAAGTGCCTTCTGCTCCTTGCTTGATGAGCAAATCGCCGCCCTGAACTGCGAGACCACCGATAGTGTCGTCCTTGACCATTATCGATCGGACAGTCCACTCCGTATTGAACGCAGTATCTGAGTGGCCCGAAAGAGTGAATTTGGCATCAATGTAATCAAAGGAAATTTCGACTTTGGGAACATTTGGCGCTTTCGGCATATCGTCTTCACCTGGAATTGAGATGAGCCCAGAAAAAACAGCTGGTGTGGTGAGATCAAAAAGCAAACTGCCGGTTTTACCTTCGTCGGGCCTTTCGATAATGGCCTCGGTCGCTGCCAAAAAAGTCAAGGAATACCCGCCGGCCCCTTGACCGCTTTGGCCCTCTTCTTCCATCATGGCACCTGCAGCATAAACGCGGCCGCCAAACCCGTCGGGCGTGCATGTGGTAGCTGTTGCTAGGCAGGGGGCAACGGCTTGAAGTTCAAGATTGTTATTCACCAAAATCGAACTCTGAAGTTGGGCTGAGTTTTTGATGGTCTTGCCACCGCCACCAAAAAGTCCGCAGGCTCCGAGAACAATTGATACAGTTGAAAGGCTAGTTAGGGTTAAAAGTTTTTTGTTCATACAGTTTTTAAATTCCTCCATTCCTTAGAGTAAGGACGAAGGGCCTATTGGCCAAGAGCCAGGCCTGTCAGATCTTGGACAGTGGGCCCCAGATACTGCCTTTGCGGCTGGGTAGGTGCCACGACGACCGCAGCTGCAAAGGCGACCCCCTTTGCTCGCTTCCAACGGTGTTCGTGCAAACAGCGGCGGTTTGCACGAACACCGTTGGAAGCGAGCAAGGCTGGCGGGGGTTGGGGCGCCGGCCAATAAGAGCACGGTGGTACAGCAACGGCCAGTAACAGCCAAAAACACCTGTGGGGCTTAACTAAAACTTAACTTGGGATGTTAAGAAAGTGTGTCAAAATTCCGATGATAGGGAAGGGCTCCCTTTTTTGAGGAAAAATATGACGCTACAGAATAAACAAAACTTGTTTAATTGTGATCGTCCGCATTCCCTGCGGTCTCAAGGGGGTCGAGCTTTGGCCTTTTATAAAAATTTGCTCACTTTCTTGGGGTTATCGGTTTGCCTAGTGGTAAATCCCCAAGCTCAGGCCCAAGGCGACATCAATGGCGACGGGGCTTCGGCACTGCAAGAAGAAATTGCCTCTATCGAACGCCAGTTTGGTGATCAGCTTATTGGCCTTAACAGTCAGCTCACGGGTCTTGAGAACGATTTTAGAGATTGTAAAACTCAGGAGGATCGCGCAAAAATGCAGGCTCGCGCGCAAAGACGAAATGACCAATCTGGCCTAGTTCAAGGACTTATTCCGGGAGCCGCGCAAACTCTGCAAGGGGTTGTGGGTGCGAACTCGGCTGCTGCTACGCGAGTAGGCAAGCAGGCTGCCAACACAATTAAAAATGTTACCCGTGAAGTAACTACAGATCCATCACTCCGCGCGAAATTCGTTCGGGATTCAGACTACCCAGGTGGCCAAAAAATTACGGGAATATCTGCCAAATCGTACCAAGAGCTTTTTGAAAACTGCAAAGCGAATGGCGGGGCAACTTACCAACATAGTATTGTCAAAACTGACAACGGAGTTTCCACCACAGAAACTTCCTTTAGAACTGATGACGGTAAAGCCCAGCTATGCGCACAAGAAGAACTTAAAGATGCTAGACGCCGCGCCAACGAGTACATGAGTCAATACGAGCAAGCCACTCTCGATTATTCCTCTGCAGATGGATTGTTAACTCGAAACCTGCCAGGCGCTTTGGCAGCGGCTACCATGGGGGTTGGGGCTGGCCTAACGATCAACAACTCAAAGAAAAATTTCGAAGATCAAAATCGCTTTTCTGAAATGGATCGCAAACAGTGCGAAGAGCGAATTAAAACTTCCATTGATCAAACGCGCGACCAAGTTAAGCGTTTGGCCGATCTAAAAAACCAAGCCCTGCTTGCCGCTTCGGCACGCGCAGCCGCGGCCGATCGAAATCGCGGCGTGAGTTCAGATGTTCCCTCAAGCGACACCGGTGATTCTGGCGGCGGCGGCCCGGGTGTTGCCCTTGGCGGAAAACAAAATTTTGGTGGAAATAAAATTCCCGGAAGCGGCGCAAATAACGGCGGCGGTTCATCGGGCGGAGGCGGCGGCGGTGGCGGTGGTGGTGGCGGCGGCGACACCAAGGGCGTGCCGTGGACATTCGGCGGTGGTGGCGGCGGTGATGGCGGCGGTGGCGGCGGCTTGCCCGCGCAGCCAGAAGGCGGCACCTTTGCCGATGCCAGTAGCGGCGGCAGTGGTGGCGGAGGCGGCGGCGGCGATTTTGGCTTTGGCGGATTTGATTCGGGCTTTGGCCTGAGCGGTGCGGGCGATGGCCTTGGCGCAGGCAACGAAAACTATAGCGACGAGGAAGGCCTCGAACTCGGCGATGGCGGTATCAATGTTTTAATTTCGCGCGCTCGGTCGCGCTACATGGCCCACTCTGTCGATTTGGTTCGCTCACTAGATTTGGCAAGCTTAGGCGCCCAAGCCCGAGGTCCTGCCTCAATGGATTCTGTTGAGGGCAAGGGCACAGCCAAAGATTCGAAATCCAAAAAAGGAAAAAAACGCGGCTCTAAAAAATCTTCTGGATTATTGTAGAAAAAGTTTATTTTTGGGGTTGGCACTCTACACAAGGTCAGCGCGCTTACAAAAATCTCCAAAATTAAGTATCCAGAAATTTTCATCAACTTTTCGTAGCGATGATGGTTCAAAATGGACCTGGTACCAAGCGGGGATAGAAGGAAACTTAGCTCGCAAACTAAATATACGTTTTGATGGGCGGGTTTCAGAAAATTTACATTCAACAGCAAAAAGGGGAATTATTCGGAGTCAACTCCGAATAAATTATAGCTATCCGGAGTTGACTCCGAGTATAGGCGAACCCAGTTTTCTGTTAAAAAATCTTCTGGATTATTGCTGGGCCCGTTTCTTCGACCAGTTTTAAAAACTCTTTGGGGCCTAAGTTGTTTTTATTTGCATACTCTTCAATTTTCGGAACCTGACTGTAGTAGGTGCCCAGAGCCAGGAGTCTCGCATTGTTCCATTCTTGTTTTTGGCCCCAATTTTTAAGCACTGGCGATTTTTCGAATTCGGATTTGGCCCAGGCAAAAAATTCATTTCGAGCTTTCTCAAGATTTTTTGAGTCGGACTGTCCGTAGGCAAGCTTTCCGTGGGCCAAAACACTTTTAACTACTCGCGAAAGCTCGGTCTGAAATTCTTTTCCGTCAGTAAGTTCTTTTTTGAGCACATCCTTGTCGGGCCGGGTGGATTTTTCGATATAAACTAAAGCTGTTTGGTAGCCCATCCAACTTGCAAAGGCCTCGTTAAAATCGGCTTCGCCCGAAAAATAGAATGTTGAGTGGGTGAGTTCATGAAAAAGCAATTCAATCAGTCTCGCGGGGCTTGAGAGCATGGCCGAGGTTAATGGATCAGGAAGCCAACCCGCAGTCGAAAAGGCTTCAACGGGTCTGCGATAGGTGTCGTAGCCTTGGGTTTTGAGTGACTCCTCAAGCGCAATGGCATCGGCTTCTTCAAAAAAACCTTTGTAAGGCAGTTTGCCAAAAATGGGATAGCTAAACATAAATGATTCAAGCTTGTCCTTGTGTGCGGCGGTAACAATTTGAGTCACATAGGGGCGCTGAAGTTCTACAAAGCGACGATAATTTTTTCCGGTTTTCATTCCCATTTCAGATTCTGCAAATTTCACCACGTCTGTGGCCAGAGTGAGCGAGGCCAAAACTTGTGACCGAGTGTTGGGGTCCTTTATGACATCTTCGATACTACGAGATTTCAAAATCAGTGATCCTTGGCCAAAGCCCTGTTTGGCCAGATAGGGAATCAAGTCGGCGCTTTGGCAGGACACCAAACATGGGATAATCAAAAACCATGTCCAAAATAAATTATTCACAAAAAACAAGTGAGCTAATTGAATGCGGCATTGTTTCACAAAGGGCCTCCGAAATTTTAAATGCAATAGAGTCTCTAATTAAAACCCTTAATCCCGAAACGTCTAGCGATGTTCTTTGGCAAAGTGTTTCAAAAAAAGTTCTAAAAACTACAGACGCCTTTGCTGCCCATTTGAAAATTTTTGATTGGATTTACACAGACTGGAATGCCCAAAAACAGGGGCCCCCGCCTGTGTGGATTCCCGATTTAAGTGAAATTCCAAATACGCATTTAGCCCAAGTCAGCAGTCAAAAGGGCTTTAAAAACTTTTCTCAATTTTGGTCTTGGTCGGTCAAAAACCGCGAGGAATTTTGGACGGATTTTTTTGAAAGAACAAAGCCTGCATTTAGAGTTCCTCCTACAAAAATATTTTCGCACTCTTTGGGGCAAGTGGGCTTTGAGAATCCAAAATTTTTGTTGGGTGCCCAGTTTAACATTGTCGAAAGTTGCTTTTTGGCCGAATCCAAAAAAACGGCATTAGTTGTTGGGCGAGAGGGTTCAAAAGAAATTTCCAAAATTTCATATGGCGAACTTTTGGGCCAAGTAAAAAAAATAGCCTCTGGGATTACCGCTCTCGGACTCAAACCCAGTGATGCCATAGCTATTGATATGCCTATGACCCCCGAAAGCGTCGCCATTTATTTGGGAATACTTTGGGCTGGCTGTGCTGCTGTTTCAATTGCTGACAGTTTTGCCCCTGAAGAAATTTCAACGCGCTTAAGAATTTCAAAAGCCAAAGCGATTTTTACTCAAGACTTTTTAGTTAGGGGTTCAAAAAATTTAGCCCTTTATCAGAAAGTTAAAGAGGCACACGCTCCAAAAGCCATCGTCATTAAGGTCGATCAAAAAACAGAGCTTCGCGCAGGCGATATTTCTTGGAGTGATTTTTTGGCCGGTGCCCAGGCGCAGGCCGAGCCCTTTGTGGGCGGGGCAGAATGTGTTGCTAACATTCTTTTTTCGTCGGGCACCACGGGCGATCCTAAGGCGATTCCCTGGACACACGCGACTCCCTTTAAGTGTGCCATGGATGCTTTCTATCACCACGATTTGCACCCTGACGATGTTTTGGCTTGGCCAACCAATTTAGGATGGATGATGGGCCCCTGGCTAATTTTTGCTGCCCTTTTAAATCGATCAACCGTTGCTCTTTTTGATGGGGCCCCACACACTCGCGAGTTTGGAGATTTTGTAGCTAGGTCAGAAGTAACTGTCTTGGGTTTAGTCCCGAGTTTAGTAAAAGCTTGGCGTCATTCAAAAGTAATGGATGGCGTGAATTGGTCAAAGATTAAAGCCTTCAGCTCCACCGGTGAGGCGAGTAACTCTGAAGATTATTTTTGGTTGATGGCACTTGCGGGCTACAAACCCGTCATTGAGTATTGCGGTGGCACCGAAATCGGCGGCGGTTTTTTAACCGGCACCTTGGTTCAACCCGCAATTCCAGCAACATTTTCGACTCCCTCGATGGGGCTTGATGTGGTTTTGCTAAATGACGAAAGGAGTCCTGCCCAAAACGGGGAGCTTTTTGTGGTTCCACCTTCTTTGGGGCTATCGCAAAGCTTACTTAATCGCGATCACGAGGATGTTTATTTTAAAGATTGCCCCCGGGGTCCGGACGGAACCCTTCTCAGACGCCATGGCGACCAAGTTGAGCGTTTGGCCAATGGCTATTTGCGGGCTTTGGGGCGGGCTGATGACACTATGAATTTAGGGGGCATAAAGGTTAGCTCTGCCGAAATTGAGCGCGTGGTAAATACGGTGGAAGGAATTTTAGAAACTGCAGCTGTGGCCCTAAATCCTCCGGGCGGAGGGCCGAGTCTGCTAAAAATTTTTGTAGTTCTAAAACCAGGGACAGGTTTGGAAAATCTATCGCCTGGCGAAATACAGGAATCCGAATTGAAATCAAAAATGCAAAAAGAAATTTCATCGCGATTGAATCCTTTGTTTAAGCTCAATGAAATCAAATTAGTACCAAGCTTGCCCCGAACAGCCTCAAACAAAGTCATGCGCCGCCTACTGCGTTAGTCTTTGCACAAAAGGCGGATTTGCGTGGTTAATTTCTTTACCAACGGGCTTTCGGGGTCGTTTTTTCTTTTTACAAAATAAACCCCACCTGGAGCGTGTTTGAAATTTTTTGGCGGTGAAATTTCCTTAATTTGGAGTTCGCTTTTGACAACCTGATTGTGAAGTTGAGCAATAAAAACTGGACAAAATATTGCGGCCCGTCCGAGGCGGGCCAATGCCAGGCCGGTTTCGAGAAGCTCAACTCGATAGGCAAGTATCCTCGGCGTCCCCGCAGGCCACCCATCAAGTTGGTTAGTTCCTGCTGGATTTGTTGGAATAGGGGTTAAAGGCGAAGAAAAAACGAGTTCCGAAAAGTCTTTGGGGTTTGACTTGGGTCCGCAAACAAAAATCCCAGACTTAAAACTACAAAGTCTCATGAAATCAAGATGGGAATTAGGAATGGGCTGAGTAGTGATTCCGAAATCAGCCTCCTTTGCGAGAATGCATTTTTCTATTTCTCCTGGTGCTTTTTCCAAAAGGGTAAAACGAGTTTTTGAATCAAACTTTTGGGTGAGTTTTGAAAAAACATAGGTCGAAAATAATTCAAAAGTCGCCAGCCGTATGGGAGGAGTCACTTTCGCTGAACCCAATTGACCCACTTTTTCTTGAAACAAATCAAATTCTGCAAGTACCGGTTTGGAGTTTTCAAAAAAGTTCATACCCGTTTGAGTAATTCTAAGGCCCCTGCCCGAGGCTTCCACAAGGGTGTGGCCAACTTCTTGCTGTAAAATTTTTATCGATTTTGAAAGGGCCCCTGGAGACATTCCCAAAAGTTCGGCGCTTTTCCTGAGGTTAGCGGTAGCCACAAGAGTCGCAAATTGTCGTAAGCGATTGATGTCCATTTGGAAACAAATGTTTACTATTATTCGATTTTAGTAAACATAAAAATCCCCCATAGTGACGTACGCCCATTAAGGAGGGGCATAAAAATGAAACAAACAATGATTTTAGTTATGGCTTTGGTTGGTGGCGCCGCGCGGGCTCAAGGACCCATCCCCGGTGAGGTTCCAGCGCCATCATGTCCCGACGCCTATATCGTTGAAGGATATGGCAGTGAGTACGGGGGAAATGCATGCGGAAATGGCGGCGGTTACGGAGGAGGCTATGGCGGCGGTTACGGAGGAGGCTATGGCGGCGGCTATGGCGGCGGTTACGGAGGAGGCTATTTAAGTGCCGAAACGAAAAATGTTGCGATTGAATCCCGAGAGTCCGAATTCACGAGCGATGTTTTTGGACTGGGTTTTTCAGATGCAGAAAATCAAGCCACCCAAATGGCTTATAAAAAATGCTCGAGTTTAAATTCCAGGTTTCTGCCAACCCCTTTGGGGCCGTTTCGGGTGATTCAGTCCTGTCAATCATCGGGTTATGGCAACGAAAAGTCGGTGATTCGGGTGAGTAGAATCTATCGTTGTGAATACCGATGGTAGGTTGCCTTAAAGAAATCCGCTTGTGAAATTGGGGCGTTCGCACGAACACCGTTGGCTCGAACACCCGGGTGTCGGAGCAAACGGTGTTCGTGCGGATTTGTGTTGGATAGAGCTTAAGAGGCTAAATTTAATCATGTTTTTGTGCTAAAAATCCCGTTTGACTCGTGGCATAAAGGCAGCTAGGCCAGCGGGCATGGAAATTTTCCCCCGTAATTTTATTTTCCTTATTTTTTTCTCGCCCTTAGTTTCGTTTGCGAATGATCCCTCGGGTAATCCTATTCCAAACTCGGGCGGCACCAGTCCCACGGGGCCCACTCCTGGCGAATGTGGTTCTCAGCAATTGGCTGTCGTTTTGGGGATGGGTAAACAGCTCGCTCAGGCATTTTCGGCCTCGGCTCCGGGTAAACTCCCGGAATGGGTTCTCACCGGACCTTCAACGATTGGCGCAAATCCTGCCCGCAGGCTTCTTCCCGACCAAACTGGATCCCAGTTACCTGCGCTTGTTGAAACTCCTCGGTCGGGAGCAGAATCATTGTCTCGAGCGCTCGTTGCATTGGCTGCTCGGGGTCCAGATCCGATTACAGTGAACGATCCCCGCGGGACTGTTGTTGGCATTTTGGTAAGCAACCTAGGCAATATTATTGACGAAATTAACGGCAAGTATGTTCGAGTTGCCTTTTTGAAAACGCTTTTTGTAAGGCACCCGGAATGGACTTCTAAGATTTGGCCAGTTTCTTTTAAATTGGACGATGACTTAGGGCTAAACGAAAATATTCTCAACTTTCGAGCCGGGTTGAGAACTCTTTATGATTTCGTAAATAGTCTAGGAGAAAAATGGGATTTTCAACCCAATGCCTATGGTTGGCCCCAAAGACTCATTTACTTCAACTCGCGTAAAAATTCAGACCCCGTTGAGTTTTTTCCAGAAATTGCTGGTGATGCCCTACAAAACAAAAACGCAGTTCAGAAAAATGTTTTACTCGATCGGGCGGTAGAACAGGTTTGGATAAAGCTTTTGAAGGCTGCTGGCCAAGGGGCCCCTTTGGGGTACTCGGGGATGGGGCCGATTGTTTCTCAAGAATTGTTTAATTTCAGAATGCACAACGAAATTTCAATCGATGACTTTTTGATGCTGCCCCAAATGCAAGAGCTCGTTATGGCGGCCTACTATTTCGACACCTCAAAATCTCTAGCTGACTTTATTTATAAATGGAAAGGATTTGAGGACAGTCATGCCATACTTTCCAGCGATTCAAGTTCTGGCAGCCCCTTACGGTTGCAAATGGAGTTGGAAAAAATGCAAAAGTTTCTTTCATGGGCACAACTCGAGGCCCAGTTCACAGTGCTTTATGCGAGCGCACCCGAGCGTATGGCTTGGCAGTCGTCTTTTTTACAGGCCCTGTCAGCTAAAAGCGCTGAGGGATTGTGGATGGCAACCCATGTATATGAGAGGCTCAGAATGCTCGGAGCTGTGCCAGAGTTTGACCCCAACACAATGGGCTCAGCAGCTGAAAAAGTTATCGAGTATTTTTTGTTGAATTTTCCGGCAGACAAACTTTTAGCAAGTAGCAAAACCCAAAATGATTTTGATCTTGTATTTTCGCCACAGTTTTTTGCTGACCTTGCTGCAGCGAAGAAAAAGAATTTCAAAACCGTTTCAATCGCAGAACAGAATTTTATTTCATCGCCAAATTCGAACGACGTTGGGAAATATCTTTCAGGAACCCATGTCCCCGAGGGAGCCTTGGCAGTAGACGGCGATATAGAAAGTTTTCATACAGGTATGCGTCGTGCGACCGAACAAGCACCCAGAAGTTCTTTTGTAGAGGCGTCTTCAAAAACTTTGGTGACAGCTCTAAAAGCTAGGGTTCTGGGTCTATCAGTTTCAAAACCTCTGAAAGAACTTTTGGAGGATTACGTGCGCGTAAGTGTGGTTCTTGGAGTCGTTGAAAAATTCAATGGCGAAGGGCGTTTGGATGCCACTGCGAGTTTGTTGAGCCTGTTAAAGGGTGAAGTAAGTGGATTAGAAGGTTTTGAGCTCAATTCGAGTATCACCCGTGAAATTGCTGATTCAAGTCAATTGCAAACATTTTTAGCTAACAAGCTTCAAGCATTAACAGGTAAAATTCAGCAGCATCTCGGCCCAAATTCAATAACTAAGACTGATTTAGATAGTTTATTGGGAGCAAACTTTAAGGTTAACTACCTAGAAGCGCTTTTTGAAAATGAGAATTTCATTTCAAAAATTCCAACACTGGATGAGGCAAAAAAGTTTATTTTAGAATCCCTTGATGATACCTCGTTACCCCCACAGGCGGTAAACTCGCTGGTCAGGGCATTGAGGCTTGAGGTCAACTCCAGTTTTGACATCACCCAAAAAACACTCCGAAGTTGGTTAGAAACAACTCCGGCCCATCGGCAAAAGGAGCTTCTGAATTTCGTGACCTATCGGAATTACTTTCTGCAGGCGCTGAATTTGTGATTTGTTTATGAGCTTTGTCAGATTTATTGTTTGTCTTTTAATTTTAGCAATAAATCCCATTGCTTTGAGCGCAGATCCCGATGCTGGCCGCCAAGAGTGTTTGATCGAAATTCAGTCAATTCTAAATCTTAAGGAGCAAGGCGCGAGCCCTTTTTCTATTTTAAGGGTACCTCCCGGATCACCTGCTGATGTTGTAACAAGCCGATATCGCGAGTTGAGCAAAATGTTTCATCCTGACCAGAATCCCCACGGTTTAGAGGGAGACGATTTGAAACGAGCCCAAGAAGCCTTTGTCGCGGCGACAGAGGCCAGAAAAGCCATTGAAAGCCAGACCCAAAAAGCCGCAAATTTTATGGATTTTTTGACGGGCTCTTATCAAAGGCGAACCTGGGTACCGCTGTTTCCGTTAAAGGTAGGCAAAGATACAGGTATAAAAAAAAATAGCGATGTGTGGCGTGGTCATGACTCCACAGCTCGGTATTTTGTTTGGAATGGCAAGGCCCCTGCTATAACTGGGGACTCGATTTTTGGTAATCCTCGTCGTGAAGGCCGAGGAGTTTTTGATTTAGTGACTAGGATTGCTGAAGGTCACTTAGCGCCTGATTCTCCGTATTTTTCTTCACCTACGGGATTAAAATCGCAGCTCTACCTGAAGGATTCTCTGATGCAAAATCTGGCAGAGCTTGATGAGAAAATTTTTGAGTACCTAAGACAGAAGCCCTCCAAAATGCTTTTTTCTGATTGGTCGCAAACGGGGGCGGCGGACGCTCAACGAATTGAGAAAGAAGACAGATTTGGATTGAAGTCTTGGTTTAGGGGAGTGTTGGGCGATTTTTGGACAGTTAGATGGATCGGAGATTATGTGCCAATTCGTTTTGCTGGAGTGCTGATGCAGACCGACGAGTTTCGAGTGATAGGCGGTAGACTTGCAATTTATGAGCTCACTCGCGCAAAAGATTTCGATCATTTTGTAGAGCTAGGTAAACATTTACCGCGAGATATCTGGGAGCAGGCAAAAACTCAGGGCCTGGCCGAGGTGCGAAACAATAGCTTTCCAGTTGTTGGTGCCGCTCTAGACGGTATGGAGTTTCTGCAGGACTGGACAGCAGAAATGCAGCAAAAAGCTATTAACGAGATTTTGAAAAAAAAGAGAAGAGCTCCCAAAAAACAAAAACCTTAAAACAAAACTCTAAGTCCACCGGTAAGGCTGTAGTGTAAATAGATTTCAGGTTTATCTAAGTCTGAGGCATAGACCGTGCCGGTGAATTCGATAGCAAGAGAATCGCCTACAAAATACTTAAACCCCATTCCGGCATCAGCGCTAGTTGAGTAGGTCTCGGGCTGATCTGAGAATGTAATGGCGCGCGTAACCTCTGTGGTTTTGTCGAATCCGGTGGCATTGATTTTGGCCGAGCGAACCATGTATCCTCCGCCACCGCGGATAAAGGGCTTAAACACAGCCTTTTTTGGAGCGAAATCTAAAATAAGATTTAAGGAGAGAACTTTAGAGATCGTAGTTTTTTCGACGAAATATTTTTCGACAAGTTCAGGGCTGTCTTGCGAAAATTTGTCAAAAGTTTTTGAAAAAGCATAATTCACTTCTAAGGCCGTGTTACTTAAAAATCGATAGGCCAATCCCCCACCTGATCGCTGAATGATTGTATATGAGGGGTCGCCTCCGATGAGGCCGTTGTTGTATTTCATGTACGAGCCATTGCCCGAAATTTCCCAGTAACCGGCCTTTGCCTCGTGTTGGCCCCAAAAAAATATGGCCCCTAGTGTGACCAGTTTAACTATGGCCATTTTTGCTATGGCCTCTTTTACTATGGCGAGTTTTAACGAAACTTTACACTTGCCCATGACCTTCTAGTTTAAAGAAGGTTTGGGACAACCGTGAGACAGAATTTTGATTCCCCAGGAACATCGAATATTATGAATCCAGCGGTTTAAACATAAACTGCGCATTTTTTTGACGGTAAACAATGAGACTTGAAAAATATTTAGCTCGAAGCCTGCTGACGACAACAGTTGTAGGGAGCTTTGTTGCCATTGCATTGCTTTTGGGACTTCAGGTTCTTCGGCTTTCTGACATCATTGTAAAATTTGATCTAAACCTTGTTGATATCGCTACGATGTTAGGGGGCCTGGGATTAAGTTTTGTTCCCTTGGTTTTGCCTATAGCTTTTTTGTTTGCACTCCTTATGCTTTTTGGCCAAATGGCAACCGATAAAGAACTCGTGGCTTTGTTGTCCCTTGGAGTTTCTCCCTGGAAGATTTTAAGAGCGCCGCTTTTTATGGGGGGTCTACTTGTTTTGGTGACGACCCTAGCAGCGGCGCAACTTGGGCCCCTCGGAAATCAGGAGTTTGAAAAATCTATCGATTCTGCTTTTAAGCGACGAGTAGCGAGTGCCTTGCGTTCGGGTACCTTTTCGATGGGATTTTTGGATCTCGTTATATTTGTCGACAGTGTGGATCCGGCCACTCAAAAACTCGAACGCGTTTTTGTTTTTGACGAAACTAACTTTGAAGAAAAAGTAGCCATCTCGGCAAGGCAAGGCCAGTGGATTCAGTCGCCTGAAACGGGAACTTCAACCTTAAAGCTTAGTGACGGGGTTCTTGTGTCTCAGAATATCGAGCGACAAACTGTTAAACGCGTTGATTTTGAAGACTATCGTGTGCACGCTGATTTTTCGCGCCAGACGGGAGTTTCAAAAACTTCTCCACCTTCGCTCACCCTTACTCAACTTTTTGCCAAACGCGCAGAAATGAAAAGTCAGCCCTATTCAATCGATCCCCGTGGATTTTGGGTCGAGATTTGGCGTCGTTTTGCGCTTGGTTTTTTGCCAATTCTTTTTGTTCCCTTGGCATTTTCTTTGAGTCTAAACAATCACCGAACGGCCCGAAGTCAGGCCACGTTTTGGGGTTTGTTAATAATATTCAGTTACTGGACAATGTATTTTACTTCGATCACCTTTGTGCTTAAGGGCCAACATGAGATTCTTTGGACCCAGGAATGGCCTGCAGTGCTGTCGGCCTGGGTTCCGAATTTTGTGGTGTTGGGGGTCGGTCTAGTCCTCTACCGTCACCGCACTCGCCCAATGGGCTAGAGTGCCAAGCTCGGTGCACCGCAAGCTTTTCCGACGAGCGTCGCATTAACTCCCTTACTCCGATCCTCATTTAGCCTCTCGGCTAAACTCCGGTTCTCATAAGTGAGTTACCGCGCCTCACGTCGAAAAATCTTGCTCCAGGTTGGCGAGCGCTCGGCTCAAAATTCCACCAATGGGCTAGAGTGCCAAGCTCGGTGCTCGCTTCCAACGGTGTTCGTGCAAAAATTCATTGTTGGCTCGAACACCCAGGTGTCGGAGTAAACGGTGTTCGTGCCCGGGCA
>CAXNEW010000029.1:0-21629 GCA_964201665.1 Bdellovibrionota bacterium | reverse complement strand
CCCAAATCTTTTTCAAAAAACGTAAGCATTTTTTCTTGTTTGGAATCCCACGCACAGCCAACCGAAACTCCGAGCTTAGATAAATTTTCAATGCTCGGGTCGCGCGGAGCTAAATCTTTGGTCTCCAAATCAAAAACCAAGTAGTGGCGATTACGTTCGAAAACAGAAGCCGGCGCGAGATCACGCGAAAGCGGCAAGCAATGGTCATGCTCCCAAAACGAAGGTCGAATTTTTGCCCCAGCCATTGCTTTTTGATTCCTAACCCAGTTTTTAGATTTAGCAAAATTTAGTCAGAATACCCAAAGAATTGTGCACTACGCCAACCGATTATCCAGTTCCTTGGCCTGTCAAAAGTTAAGGGGTGGTGATTTTTTGCAAACTCACTCAAACTGTAATTTCAATTTTTTTTAGGGGGACTTTATGAATTTGGGAAAAAATATTTTAGGTTTGGGCGCGCTCGTGTTTTTAGGTGCATGTGGGAGTGATAAAGGAGCCTCTTTGGGGCTCGGTGCTGTTTTGCCACCTGTGCGTGATGCCCTCCCGGCCAATTTGATTGCCCTAAGTGCAGCTGCTCCTGCGGCGGCCGCTTTGAATCTCAATAACTACAATCCGTTTGCAACGCCTGCACAGCTTACGACAATGAAAGAAAGATTTTTCACTGCGGGGCCTACAGACTTTTTGGATCGTTTAAAAAAAGTGGATGCTCGAATTACGGAACTGGATACTCGGAATCAAGAAACCGCTCGCGCTTGTGTGAGCGAAGCCACCAAAGAATGGGCAATCACCGGATTGCCTGATTCTAGTGGAACCTTTACCGGTACCTTTACAATGTATTTTTCTTGCCAAGAAGTTCTCTCGACGAGTTTGAGTGTATTTTTCGGAATCAAAGACGGATTTTCCTACCTTGCTGAACTTCAGAATGATCCAACAGGTGCAACACCCACCATTGGTGTTTTGGCTAAAGTTAGCAATGACAGCACTACAGCTGAGGTTTGGCAGATTGTTATTACCTCTGAAGCTGATGTGGCCGCCACGGATTCTCGTAAACGATCCTCATTTATGTATGTTGCTGCAAATAAAACCGCAAAAACTTTTAACTTGAGTGTGGCCTCGACTGGCGAGCAGGGGTCGGGAGTTGGTGCAAACACCGAAAGGGAACCTTTCACAGGTGTGGGATGCGGAGTTCGAATGTCTGTGAATGAAAGTCTTGTTTATGCAAAAGGAGTTTTTCTAGAGCGGGATGATCCCAGTCTAGCAGTTGCAAACAATTGCACAAATAATTCAACCACCGCTGAAATTTGCGCGGGCGCAACTGACCTCGATGACAAGGGCGCTTTAACTGAATGTACTGCTGCGGCCTTGACGACTTTTCCGGCTGCAGTTCCGTTTATGACCTCTGGAACCACTGGGCAGACCGGCGCAGCCAATCTCGCAACCGAAACTAGCGGAGTTGAGGCGGGTTATACCAAGGGATTGGCCATCATTTCGGCTACTGGAATGCCAACACTTACTGAATTTTAATGCTGCGCCTGCTAAAGGCGTTAGGGGCGTGGGTTGGGTGCGTCATTGGCAGGCGGCACCCGACAAAGCATAATGGCCACCTATGGCGTCATTAAATCTTGGGTTTAAACCTAAACATTCCTATTTTGTTGGCGGAACTGAATTCAAATCTGGGGGCAAAGGTCGGGCCTGGGCCAATGTCGCAGACGAGATGTGGAATAACTGGATCTGGCAACAGCAAAATCGCGTGCGCAACATGGATAAACTGAAAACAGTTATCGATGTGACACAAGAAGAAATCGACGCTTTCGATAAATCTTCCGAACTTTTTAATATGGCCATCACTCCCTACTATGCAGCGCTGATGGATCCGGCCGACGAAAATTGCCCCATTCGCTTGCAGAGTGTGCCTAAAATGGGCGAGCTGACCGTGCAGCCTGAAGAGATGGAAGATCCCCTGGGCGAAGAAAAAGACATGCCCGTGCCCGGAATTACGCACCGCTATCCTGATCGCGTTTTGTTTTACACCACCCACCACTGCCCGGTTTATTGTAGGCATTGCACGCGCAAGCGCAAGGTGGCTGATCCCTCGTCGGCAGCGCAAAAAGAACAGCTCGAAAACGGGTTGGAATATATTCGCAAAACTCCCAGTGTCCGCGATGTTGTTATTTCGGGAGGCGATCCCTTGTCTAATTCTGACGAACGTTTGGATTATATTATGGGAAGTCTGCGAAAAATTCCGCATGTCGAGGTTTTTCGTTTAGGTACACGAAACCTAGTTACATTGCCTCATCGTATTACGGACGATTTTGTGGCGATGGTTAAAAAACATTCGCCGGTTTATATTCATACTCACTTTAATCACCCCAAGGAATGTACGTCTGAGGCCTTTGAAGCTTGTGCCAAACTTGCCGATGCGGGCTGCCCCATTAACAATCAAATGGTACTGATGAAGGGCATCAACGACGATCCGCAGATTGTTAAGCGTCTCAATCATTTGCTGCTGATGATGCGCGTGCGGCCTTATTATATTTTTCAATGCGATATGAGCCAGGGCATAAGCCATTTCAGAACCCCCATAGAAGTGGGCATTAATATTATTGAAAATTTAAGGGGTCATACTTCGGGTATGGCTGTTCCGCACTTTGTTGTCGACGCCCCCGGTGGTGGCGGAAAAATTCCGCTACTGCCGACCTATTTGAAAAGCATGACTGACGAAAAAGCCGTTTTTCGAAATTATAGAAACGAAGAATATATTTACGTACAATCAAAACCCGAAAAGAAAATGTCTAAGGGTTAGGGCTGGATTCTACATTTGCTCGGGACTTTTTCGCGGCTTTAAGTATAAACTGAATTCGTTTACGCATTTTTTCTGCGTCCTTGGGGTCTAATACATAACCGTAGTCTAGTGCGTGTTTAATTAACTTTTGTTTTGTAAGTCGTTTAAGGCTTGCGAGTGTCGAGGGGCTTAGGCTCAAAGCAGCTTCAGCTAAAATTTCTTCGCTTTCCCAAATTTCTTCAAGGCCTGCCCCCCAATAATAGGGATGAAAAGTTAATAACTGAAACAATTCGTCGCACAAATGTCGGCATTCACTCACAAGGTCTGAAGATGTAAAATCAATCATCCAGGGTGTGTTTGCAGTATCTAAAAGCCAGTTAGCCCGGTGAAAATCCCAAATACCCAGTATCGACGCCAAAACAAGTCCGGTGTCTAGTTTCTTGATGAGGCCGGGGTGGGCCTCGTTGATGATTTGTCTGACCTGAAATCTGAAAGTGGAATCCTCACCTTTGAGTTTATCGAGTTCAGTGGGCAAAGAGTCTTTGCCGGTTTTTGAGTTTGCAACCCATGAAGAAATGCTGATCCGTTCGGGCACGATCTCAATAACTGAGGCGGCATCGATCCCGCGCCACCGGGCGAGCTCGAGGTGCATCAGGTAGTAGGCCAACGGGTTTTGCCTTTTCAGCTGGCCTAAAAAAATTTTGATTTCGTGGTTGGTCAAAAATCGGTGTTGGGGTACGGAAACATTTCCGAAATCAGTTAAAAAATTTGAAGCCCAAACCTCGTGGGCTATTTTTCCGGGCTTAAGCTCGATACGAAGAGAATGCGAAATTTCTCCCTGAGTTGTAAGGTTAAGGCGAGCTTCGGTTCGATCATCAAAAAGATCATCGAGATCTTTTGGAAAGCCAATCTCAAAACTTTCTGGAAAATGGGGTAGGGGCTGCCGAGTTGGGAGGTGGAAAATTTCGGTGAGAATTTGAAAACAATTGTCCTGGGTTTTGTCGGCATGGCTAGGAATGGCAAAAAACACGAAAAACCAAGCACGAGTCTTCAAGAGGCAGCGCATTTTTTGGCTCCTGCAAAAAGATAAAAACATATAAAATTATTCTATTGGTGGTTCGGGATTTATTTTTTTTCTGCCGTGGCTAGGTTATAAATAAATTCTGCTCTTTTAAGCATTTGTTCGAGCTTTTTGGCAGGAATTTCGAATCCGCTTTTTCTAGCTAATTCTTGAAGGGTTTTTTTGTTGAGGCTTCCTAGGGTCTCAATTTGCTCCTCTGTTAAGGATCCAATAGCTAATTTGATAAATTCAACAATTCGAGCATCAAAGTCAACCGATCGGGTTAGGTACGGGTGCATGGCTTCAATGTAGAAAGTTCTCTTGGCTTGAAAAAATTCATACCTCGAGGAGAGCTCACACTGAGCGAAATCGATAATCCAAATTTTTCCATCGGGAGTTCTAAGCCAATTTCCTGCATGAAAATCAACGACTCCGGTAATCGTGGCAAACAAAAAGGCTTGATCCAAAACTTTGTGTAAATTTGGCGCAACACTTTGCAAATAAGTTTGGATTTGGTTCAAATATTTTGGATCCGCCATCGAAGCCGTCGGAAGGTCTAAAGTCTGAAGTCTAAAGGGTTCCAAAATTTCTTCCCCTGTTTGAGCGTTAGGAATCCACTCGGTAAGTGTCATCCGCTCAGGGAACAAGTTTTTAGTGCCAGCTGGCAATCCTCTTCTTTTTGCTAGCTCCTTAACCAATAGGTCGTAGGCGAGCGGGTTTTGAGTTTCGAGTAGTTTGACGAAATCTGTAATTTCGATTTGAGACATTAAACGAATTCTATGTACGTTGAAATTTCCGAAAACTTCAAAAAAATCGGTAGTAAAAACTTCATGGGCGAGTCGACCAGGATCAATTTCCATTCGGACCGAAGCTATCGGACGAGGGTTCGCCTCTGTAGACATGATTGTAAATCGAACGTCTGGATTTTCTTCAAACAAACTCTTCGGCGAAGGAAAAACGGGAAAATCAATTTTGTAATTATTTGGGAGCTGAAAAATTTTGGCATTCTCACCGGGATTTTTTAGAGTTGGTTTTGCAAAGATCTTAGCCAAAAGTTCTTGGCAAAGGGTGGAGGAGTGCGAAACAGAAGCGCCAAAGGAAATCCAAAACAAAAAGACAAAGGTTGAAACCTTCAAAGCCCTCGAGAGAGAATGGTATTTAAAAAAAGTCATAAAAAATAAGCACTTATCCTGGTTTCAAAAGTTTCTGGTAGCAAAGAAAGGGCAATATAGCACAAAGTAACGCATGGCGCAATATGCCCTGATTCGCGAACATTTTGCACGAACACCGTTGGACTCGAGTACCCGGGTGCTCGAGCCCAATGGTGTTCATGCGGATTTTCTGTCATGGTTTGGCCCTGTTGCTGTTTCTTGCCCCGACCGCGCTTGACATCATGTGCAGTATTTGGAACCTTCGCGCGATGCAAAAGTCTCGTTCTCCAGTCTTTTTCGGGTTCTACCCATCAACTTTTCTTTCATTCTTGGCCTTAGTTGTTGGCCTGCAGCCAGCGGTTCTGGTTTGGGGTCAAACGCCCTCTAATCCTAAGCGGCGAGTCTCAATTCGAATCGAGAGCGAATTTCTTAAAGAACAATCGCAAAGGCCAGCAGCCGAGACTTCGGCAAACGAGCGCACGCCTCTTCCCCCACTCCCAGAAAACTTAAGTTCTTCGGATGTGTTTGGCTCTGCTGGCGGCAATGAAGTGGCCGATTTTGTGCGCAATATTGGCAGTGAAATCAAAAGAAATGAGTTTGTACTCGATATCGCGAAGGGTTCTGTTGAGGTGGCCTCAAGCACAGGTTTGGAGTTTATTGGAACTCCAGCAGCGCTTCTTGTGAGCAATGGGGCTGCCGCAATTGGGTTGGGAGTTTTTCTCAACGACGTCGTTGGCAAAACCCTTGGCCTTCAGGACCAAAGTCTTGAAACTCTTCTGTCGAAAACTCTACGGGATGCCGATCGGTCGGCTATTGATAAATTTAAACAGGAATATGGCGTAAACCCCAGTCAAGCCGTTAGCCAATTTGTGTCCCAACACGCATCGGCCCTCTTAAAGGACGAGAATTTTGTAAATCAACCGGCAGGGGCCAAAGATATCGTCCAACAAAAAATGATAGAGACCTTGTTCCGCGCCACGGCCGAAAACAAAATCGAATCCCTTTTGGCAAAAGAGAGTATTGGCAATATCGGCGCCAGTGTAGACACTGTAGTTAAAACGACAGCCGTTTTGACGGAACATAGAAGGCTCACCGAAAAGCGGCTCAAAAAAATTGACGACGCCACTTCTGAAGTTCTTGCAGAGATCAAAAAAACTCGACTCAGCGTCGAGGCTACGGGTGAGGCCCTTTATGATTCTCTCCCCAACGATGCCAAGGCGCGCTTACTTGAGTCCTCCGATGTTAGGCGCGACAAATTCACGGCCGAAGAGCGATTTAAAGAAATTCAAAGACTCAAGCTCGAAAGCGCCAAAGAAAAAATGGTGTCTGAAATTAACAAAGTATCGAGCGATGCGCAGTCGGTGCTTGGGCTAGCCTCTAAGCTCAATATTCTTCCAAAAGAAGTTATCAAAGAGGCTTCTAAAGGAATTAATTTTGTGGCTAGCGGATTGAATCTTGGAATGGCCATTGCGTCCGGAAACATCATGGGCGCCATTGGAGCCCTTTCCTCGATGCTTGGCGTAGAAGATCCAGCCGACGTTCGTCATCGAGAAACCATGGAACAGTTTGGCAAGGTCAACGAAAAACTCGACAAGATTGACCACAAGCTTGACGACATGAAGAGAGAAATCTTGGCTGCCATTTATGAAATCAAAGTCGAGATTCGTGCGTTAAGTCGAAAATTGGATCAGTATTATGGAGTTCTACTGAAAGAAGAGCAGCGAACTCAAACTTATGCTTTGGCGAGTCTCCGCGGAATCGATGCGGTACTCAATCAAAGCGAGCCCCATTGTCTGTTGATTTTAGATTCCTTGAAAGCCCTAGAACTGCAAAATTTATCTTATGAAGATTTTTACTATGAGTTCTTGGTTAACATAAACAACTCCAGCGATTCCGGCGGAAGCTGGAGTGACTGTGAACGCTACCTAACAGAAAGGTTTTTTACCTTACCGGCCTCGGGCTTCTACGAAGGACTCATTGTTAACTTCGCCGATCTCGATCCGCAAAGCGCAAGGTCAGCCAAGCACGTTCAAGACATCGTTCAACAAGATAATAAATTGTTTACACAGGCTGTGAATTTCGCCAAGCGCTACGTTGGAGCAAATGAAATTCCAGCTAGTGAACTCGTAGCGACCTTACAGTCCTTTGTTGTGCCGAGTCCCAATTTACGAGTGTTATCTAAAAAACTAGGCGAACTTCGAACCCGCAAATATACCGAGGAGGAATTTGTTTTGGGTGGCAATGAAGTTGTAAAAGCAGGTAAGTCCACGATTTTCGAAAAACGTATGACCTTGTCGCAACTTTTAACTCAGAAACTCCATGGCTTTAAGGTTCTGCGAGATGCTCGTTATGTGACCGATCTTCAGCATCTTTATGAATTGAGGCTTGTGAAGGGGCAGGGATTCTCGGATTCCCTAGAAACCCTCGTTAATCAGGGCGGATCGATAACTAAAGGTAAAAAGCTCATTGAAAATGCGATTGTTTATTTGAATGCCTTGCTCATTCAGCACGGATTTCTAGACGGCGACACCCTACTTCCCTGGCTCTACAATGCTGTTTTTTTTGAAGGGCCCGCTGATCAGTTAAAACCCCATCAGAAAGCTCTCTACGACGAAGCCATTGGCCTTCTGAAGGCCAATCCCAATCTAGCCACAAACTTTGCTATCTACACTGTCGGACGTGGCATACTTCGAAACTTGGGAGCTACGGAAGATAAGACCTATGCTTCGTTTTGGACTTTGATTTCTAGTCCGACAGCCCTGTTTTCTATCAAGAACTACCTTGGCCTTAGCCGTGTTAATCATTTTGAAGTTCTGTCGAGAGATGAAAAAAAATATTTTGTGTTTCACTCTACGACTCCAACTCCAACTCATAATCCATCAATGAGATCAACAGATACAGCAAACGCTAAAGCTGAAAACTTTGAGATTGAACTCCCACCAGAAGAAAATATTTCGTCGGGTTCGCTGATTGTAAATCCGGTTTCTAAGGCGGCTCTCGTGCTCAGAAACCGATTGGCCACGTTGTTGCTGGATTATCAAACCAATGACAGGCTTTCGTTGGAATCTAGGGAAGAAATTCGCCAATTGATAGTGGCCGGTCTCAAAAATGCAAAGTAGTCGTTACATCCAAAAAAAAGGAGCTCTATGAAAAAAATATTTGTCACTCTAGGAATGGTCGTTTTGTTGCAGGTTTCACAGCTGGCACAGGCACAACAAGTGGTTACTTGGCAGAATGGCGGCTCGGTAGCCCATTACGTATGCCCTCAAGAAATTGTTGATGCCATGAAGTCATTGGGAATTGATGTCGAACAATCAGTCAAAGATTACCTCGATAGCAAGCTCAAGGGACACCAGGAGGCATGTACTGCCTACGGCATTATGGTGGCTCCAATGGACAGAACCATCGGCAGTTCAATTGCCCCCATTGCCACGGTCGGAGAGCATTTGAAAGGGTTGATAGCCTCCAAGCAAAAATCGAATCAGGTTCTGAAGGAACAAGCGGAGCAAAAAGCGGAAGTAGCAGCGCAACGAGCTGCCGATGCCCAATTTGTGACAAGTCAAATGGAGGAAACCGAACAAGGAGTGAAGGAAGTGCTTTCGAAGTTTATGGTCGAACAGTGCAAAAACATTGATGGCCTGCAAAGTCGAATTTGTAATGATGAACAGTTTAATGAGCGAGTGGCGCAAAAAGCTGGCGAGTGGATTCTTGCAAATGTAGAGGCTCAAGTTGAGCAAAAACTAAAAGCTGTCAACGATCGCGTCGATCAGCTTGAGGCCAAGTTAAGCCAGATGGAAAAACAAAAAGGCACCAAGTAATTACGGCCGCTGGGTTAAGTGTTAATGCCAGCTGCTGTGGCCGCTGGGTTAACTATGGCCTACTCGTCTTCGATGGCTACTTGGCGGGCTAGGGCTCGGTTCCAGAGTCTGGCGCCTAGGGACCACACTTGTTGGGTTTCGCCGCGCAGTTGGTAAATCATTTTTGAAAGACTCCCAAATCGGTACAGGTTGAAAAGTTCCCGAAATCCAATTCTTACCTTTCGCGCGCGGTTAAGTATGGCATAACCCGCAAAACCAAAGCCAATGAGTGCAGGCAGCAAAAACTGGGCGGGTATAAAAAACGGACCCACCAAAACAAAAAGTGCAATCCAAATTGGAAACACAATGAAGGCTCCCACCACATGATAAGTCGCCACGATGTCACGATGCCCCTTGGTGGCTTTGGCCGTCACGATGCGCACGAGCTTGACGGGAATCCACCAAAAAATATATCCAAAAATCATTACAGGAATCCAAAAAAATAAAGTGGGAATAATTTGCCACAAGAGTTTCTTGTAAGAATCTGGAGAGCGTTCTTCAAAAATTTCGCGAATTGAAATTTGTGCAATACGAGCAGTTTGGTGAATGTGGTCCACTTTTTTACGCAACAGTTCCCAATCGCCACGCTCTTCCATCAGCACAAATGAATTCTCCAGGATACGTTTCCATTTAAGTAATAAATTGTGTCGATCAAGCAAAAGTTCTGTGGGAGTGCGGGCGATCCAAATTTCCATGAGTCGTTCAATAAAAAGACGATCTTCCCAACTCGAAAAATTCAGTGTGATATCTTTAAGATAAAATTCCATTTCAGAGCGGAGAGCGTTCACAGCGGCTTCAGTGTCGTGAACATAAAGATCACGGTACTTGTCGAGTTTTCGCGGAGGGTGATAGTGCATCACTACGCGCCCGCCAGGATGATCCTTTACCTCTAAATCGATTGTAACTGGAAGCCATTGAATACCCACCCGAAAATCAAACTTCGCCTCAGTCTGCAAAATCATGCGAGCAGCGCCGCTACGTAGTTTCAGTGTATAGGAGCGATCGTGGCTAATGCCTTCTGGAAAAACTAAGACGTTTTCGTTTGCAAGCAGCGCATCCTCGACCCGCTGAAAACTTTGACGATGACGCTCTCCGGGCGAGAGCGTTTTTGGATCATTAAGATCCTCAGGTTTTAAATCCTGTTTTCGAGAGACAGGAATCATTCCTAAGCCCGTTGCAAAAAATCCAATCAGAGGGTTTTCCCAAAGTGTGTGTTTGATGAGCTCACGAATAACTTGACGGTTTTGAGAAAGTATCAGCAAGCCGTCAATCAGCCCCGCCTGATGGTTTGCGATAATTAAAGTTCGACCCCGTTTAGGCAAAAAATTTGTGCCGTAGGATTCTATATTTCGGTAATAAAGGCCCAAAACCCCGCGCACAATGTGGCGTAAAAGTTTGTACCTGGCATTAGTGGATTTTAAGATTTCAGGCGTTGTCATCAAGTAGGGAGGTGACTGGTTCACCGCCCTACCTAAGAATACACGAAATCTATTCTAAAATAAGGTAGCCGCTATCTAGAATTTTTTTGGCTCGAGCAAGAATTTCTAAATCTTCTTCTGCGGCGAGGGGATCGCGCACCGTCGCAGTGTTCAGTCTTCGCTCAAGCTGCGAAACCAAGTTTCGCAATTTGGCTCGGGCTGAAAAGTCCTGAACTCTTACCAAACCCTCAAGGGCCGCGAAGCGAGAAAGCGAATCCGATTTTTCATTTTCATCCAGAGCTATGGATTCAAGTTCGCTAAGCACTTTTGGGTAAAGAGCAGAAGTCTTGGCAGCTTGAGTGACACTGCCGCTTAGGCCCACCGAAAGCGCTGTTTGCAAAGCCTCTTTGATTTCATCTTCAAAAACGATTCCTAAAAGGCCCTTCATTTTTTCGTAGAGTTCCCAAGCATTTTCTTGCTCTTTTTGAAAATTCACGCCAAACGAAAGATACTCACCTCTTTCAGTTGCAAAATGTAAAGTGTTTAGGGTTTGAGCCCAGGTGGAAAGTGCACGAATCAAAAATCTGAGTCCGGCAGGGTGTCCGGCATCTAAAAAGAATTTCGCCATTAAAAGATTTGACTCTGTTCCAATGATGGCGCCATCCACTGTTGATGGCCCGTAGTCATGCATCTGGCAGTTAGCTTCTTTCTTGCTAATATCTCCGTCTGTGCAAAATGGAAATGATTTAAGTTTTTCTTTGTTAGGAACCGGATAAACCTGGGCCATGATTGAAATATCGCCTTCGCCGGGACGGTTGAATTGCCCATCAACAACAAGGTCGTTGTAATCCATAATGCTAGCGCTTTGAATTTTGCCTTCATGGCTTTCGCGAGTGGAACCCTTAAAGTTGTGCCGAAGTCCAAGTGTGTGACCAATTTCGTGCATCACCACTCCGCGTACAATATCCTTTGAAAACTGGATTTCAGTTTTGTCAGGTGCAGGGTAGGGGCTGTGGCGCTCAGCAAAAGCTGGCAGAGGTTCGGTGCCAGGAGCGGGAGGCCCAACTACGGGAGGCGTTGGATCTTGTGTTTCAATCAAATCGATCATGTCGCCAAGATTTTCAAGGTCTTCACGAGCAATTTTGTATTCGTCGCCAACAGATCTCACGCAAAAAGACTCCGCTTTTTCTTGGGAGTGTTCAGCAAGTTGGGTATTAAAATTTAGTGAAAGTTTTCGCGAACGAAGAGAGTGCGCATGATTCTGAGAATTCAAGGTTTTTTCAAGTGCCCGAAGCTCTGCTTTTAATGCCAATATAACTCCAGGATTTGAAGTCGCAGGCGGGCCCCAAGATCCAGGAGCCGGTGCAGGTTTGGGTTTATTGCGAGCCTCATCGAGGGCTTTTCTGACTTTCTCTTCAACGCGTCTATACCGATAAACAGTTTTAGAATTTTCAGCCCACATTCGCCCACTCATGTAGACTTGGGCTTGAACAATTTCGCCGGTGTAGGGATTGGATCTCCAATTTGCAAAGGCCATTCCTATAGCTAAGTTGTCATCCCAAATAATATTTGAAGTGTGAATATCCGTAAAATCAACGGGGCCTTCGGCCACTTTGACCTGCAAAACCTCGCCACCTAAGCCCTCGTTCCAAGCTAAAATTCCTTGCGAAACGGCCTCGCGGTATTCCAGTGGTGTTGAGGCGCTCATTTGCCATACAAAGGGTTTAAGTGTGTCGATTTTATTTACGAAAACATCGGTGGTGAGCCCTCCGCCTGTGATGAGGGGATTTTCAAGAAACAAACCCTGAAGGTTGAAGGTGTTTTTGAATGGCGAGAATGTTGGGCTTTCTAATTCTAAAACCCAATCCATTCGAAGGGTCGCACTTAAAACGTAGGGATCAAGTCCAGCCTCGTCTTCGGGTGATCCGTCCCCCTCTTCAAAAAGAGGAATCGGGCTTCGCGCGGTCAAAACATTTGTAAATGAAAGCGAAGTTTCAGAAATGGCCACATTTTTTGTATAACTAAGACGGGTTGAGAGTTCGGCAGTGGCGTTTTTTCCTGCATGAAATCCAAAAACTGTAAGTGCAAAGGGATTTTGAGCTTGTGATAAATCGACCAAAAGAGTGTCCGAATCTTCGCTTACAATGGGGTAAGAATTGAGTGGAATTTCGGGGCCTAAAACTGAGCCTCCGAAAAGACCCTTGTTTTTGCGCTCAAGAACTAAAAAATTTCCTTCGCGTTTAATCTTAGCCGGAACATAACCCATTACCGTTAAGGCGAGACCCGTGACTGAAGCGCGCTCAACACCTAGAGAAATCCAGAGGTCGCGGCCTAGCCAGGCTTCTTTTTTGAAGCGCACCAAATATGCGGGTTGGGTGGTATTTTCGCCAATGAATTTTTGTGAGTCTGATTCTTTGGGGTCAAGGGCCGCGTCAGAGGGAGGTAATGTTGGCTCAACTTTGACTGTCGAGACCGGCGCCGCCTCCCGCTTTTTTGAACAAGCTGGCAAGGTCAAAGCCCCAAGCAAACAAGCCATAAATACAAGTTGTTTAACGAGTTTTCCCCGATTTCCCATTTTCTAACCCCCTATGCCAAAATCCCTTGGCCATTTCTAATCCCGCAGAAACTCAAAATGAACTTAATAATCTTTTCACTCTATAAAATTAAAATTTCATCGTTGAGGCCCTTTGGAGTTTCTTTTGAAATGCCGAAAAGCCTAAGGAGATGGCTGGACTATTTAAGGGCAATGCTTTGGGCTTATGCTTGCAAATTTTTGGGGGCACACTGCTTGTGGCTTCGCCTGTTTTTTACACCCGTGATTTTCAAAAAGTTGTGGGGCCCTCGGGATTTTTTGAACGGGGAATTTCGGTGCTTACAAAGGCAAGCCATCCTCCGGGTTTCAGTATTGTGGATAACGAGAGTTTTCAGTCGGTGATCGTGGAGGTTGATTTAAAGCAAACTGTTCCTGTTTATAAAGTTCCCCATAAACAAGTTCGATTGGAAATTTTCGGGTTCAAAAACAAAGTAAAATCCCAAGATTGGATTTTGCAAAGGACCACATCTGACTCCTCTATGGTGAACCCGGAGGTCTTTGCGCTCTATTTGGGCAGATCAAATGCAGAAGTGAAAACGAAAAATAGAATTCTGTCATCGGGTTTTGTGGATCTGGACCCAGGTATAAACGAATTTAGATTATATAGTGTCGAAAAAAAAGCGGAAGAGATTCGCGGCTTAGCCTCGAGTGAAAGAAAAATTCGCAAGACTTTCAAAATTGAGTTCGCCAGCACTCCTTAAATTTTATACCCCGTCATCCCGAGCGAAGCGAGGGATCCCCCCGATTCTTGGCAGCCAAGCACGTTGGAGATCCCTCGCTTCGCTCGGGATGACAGGTGGATTCGGAATCATAAGGGCTCTAAAACAAAAGCCCGAGTGAAACTGTCGTAACCATGTTTTTTGTTAAAGCAGGATCATTGAAATTCAACTCGGTACCCACACTGGTATTCAAGATATTTTTTTGAATTTCCCAAACAAAACCTGGAACCATAACCTGGTGAAAGGGATAGTAGACCGAAGACAAAACATACTGGTTGACTCCACCAAAACGATGAAGGGCCTGAAGTTTAGGAGTCGGACTTCGAATGTCCTCCAAGGTTGTCGAAAGCGACCAGCGGCTTTTGGAGTCAGCAATTTCGGCCCAGGCCTTGAATGCGAGGGGATTGACTCCCGCTGAGTATGTTATTTTTTTTTCTGGTGCGCGTTGCTCAACGCGAGCAACGTTTTCAACGGCGCTCACGGCTTTTTGGTATTTTTGCCCCAGCCCTTCGGTTTCAGGCCGTGATAAAAAAAACGCGGGAATGCCTTTGAAAACAACATAGTCTTTGAGCGCCCTTGCAGTTTGGGTATTGCCCGAAAGTTCCAACTCGGGGTTCATGCTAACCGGGCGCACGGGCGCCATAGTGTCGCGACTGCTTTGATAAAACTGGTCTCTAAAATCATAGCGGATTCGGGCATAGAGAGTGCCCTCTTCGAGTTGTCGAAAAATTGGCTGTCCCTTGAGATTTAAGTCGAGCTGAGCCGCTAGGGTGTGCTCTTCAAGGTCAATGGGGACTTGTTGCAGGCCAATCGATTTGCCTGCGGCCTCTTTTGGATTTGAATTGGAGTCCTCGTAACCCTCAAGAGGGAGGCCAAGTTCGCGATGAGAAGAAAACAAATGGCCAGTGCCCACTTGCGCCGGGCTACGGCGAGTAACCTGGGATCGTTCGATTTGAGTCTGCTTATTGACCACGGATGAGGGCCAGGGAAGTGTAAAAATGGCAGCCAAAATTACCGAATTCATAGGGAAAATTTTCCAGGCTGAAGGTAATTGGGCACAAAAATACACCATAGTCCTGTGTTGATAATGCAAGCCCAATGCCAATGATTCATAGATTCCAAGTCCCTGATATTTCTTGATTTTATCAAGAACCCGTCCCAGCCATGGTGTCAAACCTTTGGTCAGATTTAAAAAATTTATACAGCCCCTTGGAGTGCTTGAAACTAAAGCCCTTTTTGGGGTTGAAGAAGGCTTGGGAGTGGGATTATTAAGGCCAGTCTATTGCCAGTTGAGTCGGTATGGAACCGGTTCAATGATGGATGCAAGCTTAAAAAAAGCGCGGGAATTTTTTTCCCCTAGGAGTTTTCATGGCTCGTCGTCATTATACAACCTCAAACACCAACAATATTCGCCAACGTGCTGGAGTTCCCTTTGCACTTCTTGGAAAAAAAATCGGAATGACTCAAATTTTTTCTGAGGCCGGTGACGTGATTCCGGTAACGGCCGTTCAAGTTGGGCCCTGTGTTGTTTTGCAAAAAAAATCTCTCGATAAAGAGGGTTATTATGCCGTTCAAATTGGTTTTGAAGACAAGAAAAAGCAGAGGGTCAATAAGCCTGAAGCGGGTCATGCAAAGGCTTCAAATTCTGCTGCGAAAAAACTTATAAAAGAAGTTCGTTTAGACGAAAAAACTGCTGCTGAATATGAAGTCGGCATGACTCTCTCTTCTGATTTGTTCAGGGTCGGTGACCGAGTGGATGTTATCGGAACCTCAATCGGTAAGGGTTTTGCGGGTGTAATGAAACGCCATAATTTCGCAGGAAAAGATGCGGCTCACGGTACCCATGAGTTTTTCCGTCACGGGGGTTCAATCGGAAACCGATCTGATCCCGGTAAAGTTTTTAAAAATAAAAAAATGCCAGGTCACATGGGTAATGAAAAAGTTACAGTCCAAAATTTAACTGTTGTAGCTATCGAGCCCGACACTCATACGGTGCTTATTAAAGGCGCGGTTCCGGGCGCAAAAAATGGCTACTTGTACATTAAGGCCAGTGTGAAGGGTCGTTTTGAAAAACGTTCGCCTGTAGCTGCCCCTGCACCTGCTGTCGCCGCTGAAACTCCAGCGACTTAAATTCTTTCATTGAAACTCGATATTCTTTTTGAAGATGACTGGCTTGTTGCCGTAAACAAGCCAGTCAGATTGCCTGTTCACGCAACACACGATCCTCTGCGTCCCCATTTACAGGGACTCTTAGAAAACCAACTCGGAAAAAAGTTAGTTCTGTTTCATCGTCTCGATGTGGACACCACGGGAGTGGTTTTGCTCGGAAAAAATCCGACCATTAATAAGGCAATGACCGATGCTTTTAGGGATCGGTCTATTACGAAAAAATATTTGGTTGGAGTGGAGGGGTTTTGGCCTGCCAAAACAACAAAGATAGAAGGCTATATAAAAAAAATTTCGGGCGGGCGTTGGGTTTTTGAAAGTCGCGGAAAATCTACCGAGTACTCGGTGACCGATTTTGAGTTTATCGAAAAGGCAGGAGATAAATCTTTGCTTTGGGCAAAGCCTCAAACAGGACGTACCCATCAAATTCGGCTTCATTGCCAAAGCGAGGGTCACTCCGTTGTGGGTGATCCTCTTTATGGTGTTAAAGACATTAGGGGTTTGCCTCTAGCTCTACATGCCTTTCAGTTAGAGTTGATTCACCCTGTCCTTAACTCAAGCCTAACAATTCGAGCTCCCGTTTGGGATTTTTGGAAATCCTTTGGATTTAAAGATATCCAAAAATTAGAGTCATCAAATCAATAGCTTAACTTTTTTTTGACCGCGGACCCGAGCCTTCCTTTACATTGAAGGGAGATATGGGACGTAATCTGAAAATTCACAGCTATACGACTTTTGGGTCTCTTTTGGGCGCCTTTTTGCTTTCGGGTTGTACGGGGATTATTCAAAATGGAAGCCTGGCTAAGCGGGCCGGTGCTAAAAAAGAAGTCGCTCCTGAAATTACAATGGATTCTGGGGCCCAAGTTTTAGAAGACCAAGAATCCGATTTCTTAGAGTTTAATGTTGGTAAGGAACTTGGTGCAATTGAAGATGTTAAAATCGAAGCGACCTCATCAAATGTCGAAATTATTCCTAACGAAAATATAACCTTTACCTTGGGTAGTGATGGGAATCCTCGTGTTAAAGTTGTTCCTGCGCCCAACAAATCGGGTCTCGTAAAAATCACGCTAAAAGTCACTAATTCGGCCGGCGTTTCTGAAAAAGTATTTTCGATTAATGTTTTGGATGTCAATGATCCGCCTGTGGCTTCAGGGTTGATTGATTTTCAAATTGATGAAGACACGGGCATTGTTGATTTTGGTTTTACTGTGAGCGACGTGGATTCCAATGTCGCAGCTGTGAGTATCACTGCAACAAGTAGCAATACTGCGCTTATTGCAAATTCCGGAATTGTTTTGGGAGGCAGCGAGGGCAATCGGACTCTCTCTGTGACACCTGTAGCCAATGCCTCAGGGCAAACAACAATTACTCTTGAATCTTCTGACGGCCTGGCAAGTTCAACTCAAAGCTTTTTGGTTGTCGTAGACCCCGTGGATGACTCTCCAGTTTTAGGGGTGATTGCTGATCAATCAATGCTTGAGGATGGCGTTCTTGGTCCGATCACTTTGGGCCTTACCGATGTAGATACCGCTTTGGGTGATATCACCTTTTCAGTTACCTCGACTAATTCAAACCTAGTTATTCCTGCAAGCTTAACTTTTGGTGGCGATAATTCGGCGCGAACTTTCACGCTCAATCCTGTAGCTAATTCCAATGGAATAGCTCAAGTCACGGTTCAGGCTAACGATGGCGTCTCGAATGTAACTCGCACCTTTAACCTCACGGTTACTGCAGTAAACGATGCCCCGGTGGTTTCGGATATTGCAAATACTTCGACAAATGAAGACACGCCAACTGCGGCAATTGCATTTACGGTTTCTGATGTCGAAACTGCGGCAAACAGTCTGACGGTTAGTGCGACAAGTAGCAATCAAACGATACTGCCTAATGCCAATATTGCCTTGGGGGGATCGGGTTCAAGTCGAACCGTGACTTTAACTCCTGCTGCAAATCAAAGTGGCACTGCAACTGTAACAGTGCAGGTGGGCGATGGTACGGTCAATGTTACGGATACTTTTGTTTTGACCGTAAATGCGGTTGACGATGCTCCGACAATTAGCAATGTCGTTGATCAAAATTTTAATGAAGACAATAATTCAGGTGCGATCGCAATCACCGTTGCAGATATTGATTCTCCAGTTGCGGGTCTTACAATGTCGGGTTCAAGTAGCAACATTTCTTTGATCTCAAATTCCAATGTGGTTTTCGGCGGATCCAATGGCAGCCGAACTGTGACTTTAACTCCGGCTGCAAATGCCAATGGAACCTCTACTATTACAATTTCTGTAAGCGACGGCACGAGCTCAGTTAGTGATACTTTTGTGGCAACTGTTGCGGCAGTAAACGATGCTCCTACAATCAGTGATGTTACAAACCAGAGCACTGTGGAATCAACTCCCACCTCAGCAATTGCCTTTAACATTGGTGATGTTGAAACTGCGGTAGGAACCTTAACTGTTTCTGGGGCGTCCAGCGATCAAACGCTTTTGCCTGATGCAAATATCACTTTTGGTGGATCAGGGGCATCGCGTACTGTGACCTTAAGTCCTGCGGCTGGCCAGCAAGGTTCGGCTACTGTGACTCTGACCGTTTCTGATGGAACCGCGAGTTCTACCGATACCTTCACATTAACCGTTGGGCCTGTTGATGATCCTCCAACAATAAGTGATGTCGCAAACCAATCTACAAACGAAGATACAGCAACCGGTGCAATTGCAATCACGGTTGGTGATCCTGACACGGTTTTAACGACTCTTACGATGTCGGGTTCGTCAAGTAATCAATCACTAGTTACCGATGGAGCCATTGTTTTTGGCGGTAGCGGTGCTAATCGAACCGTGACTCTAACACCTGTGGCAAATGCAAGCGGTACCGCCACCATTACGGTTTCGGTTTCAGATGGAACCAGCACAGTGAATGACACTTTTGTTTTAACGGTAAACGCAGTTAACGATTCTCCCACGATTAGCGATGTGGCCAACCAATCCACAAACGAAGATACCGCAATTAGCGCAATTTCATTTACAATTGGCGATACAGAAACTGCAGCGGCTTCGCTGACAGTAACCGCTACATCCGACACTCAAGGCGTTGTGCCCGATGCCAATATTTCTTTAGGTGGAACGGGTAGTTCACGTACTGTAACAATTACACCTGCTGCTAATGCCAATGGCACTGCAACAATTACCCTACAAGTAAGCGATGGCTCAGCCAGTGCAACAGATACTTTTGTACTTACAGTGAATGCCGTTAACGACGCTCCAACAATTAGCGACGTGGCCAATCAATCCACAAACGAAGACACGGCTACAAGCGCAATAGCATTTACCATTGGTGATAACGAAACTGCAGCTGCTTCGCTAACTGTGACTGCGACTTCGAGTACTCAGGGGGTGGTTCCTGATGCAAATATTTCTTTAGGTGGCAGTGGGGCAGGTCGCACCGTAACAATCACCCCTTCGGCTAATGCCACAGGCACTGCAACAATTACACTACAGGTGAGCGATGGATCGGCATCAGCAACCGATACTTTTATTCTTACAGTGAATGCCGTAAACGACGCTCCCACGATCAGCGATGTGGCCAATCAATCTACAAACGAAGATACCGCTACTAGCGCAATTGCATTTACCATTGGTGATAATGAAACCGCTGCAGCTTCACTCACGGTGACCGCAACCTCAGACACCCAAGGAGTTGTTCCCGATGCCAATATTTCTTTGGGCGGCTCAGGTGCTTCTCGTACTGTAACTCTAACCCCAGCTGCAAATGCTACGGGCACTGCAACAATTACATTACAAGTAAGCGATGGTTCGGCATCAGCAACCGATACTTTTGTTCTCACAGTTAACGCTGTAAACGATGCTCCGACAATCAGTAACGTAACCGATCAATCTACAAACGAAGACACAGCCACTAGCGCAATTGCATTTACCATTGCCGATAATGAAACAGCAGCAGCTTCGCTCACGGTGACCGCTACCTCAGGTACTCAAGGAGTGGTGCCCGATGCCAATATTTCTCTAGGCGGCAGTGGGGCAAGTCGCACAGTTACTATCACTCCTGCAGCCAATGCGAGTGGCACTGCTACCATCACGCTACAAGTAAGCGATGGCTCAGCCAGTGCAACCGATACTTTCGTGCTCACAGTTAACGCTGTTAACGATGCTCCGACAATTAGCGATGTTGCAAACCAATCAACAAACGAAGACACAGCCACTAGCGCTATTGCCTTTACAATTGGTGATAGCGAAACTGCAGCAGCTTCGCTCACAGTGACTGCAATATCAAGTACTCAAGGTGTTGTTCCTGATGCCAATATTTCTTTGGGCGGATCAGGTAGCTCGCGTACCGTAACAATTACTCCTGCAGCTAATGCCAATGGCACTGCCACCATTACGCTACAGGTGAGCGATGGATCGGCGTCAACAACAGATACCTTTGTTTTAACAGTCAACGCTGTAAACGATGCGCCCACGATTAGTGATGTGGCCAATCAATCTACAAACGAAGACACAGCAACTAGCGCAATTTCATTTACTATAGGTGATGCTGAAACTGCCACTGCATCTTTAACGGTAACTGCAACTTCCGATACTCAAGGAGTTGTTCCTGATGCCAATATTTCTTTAGGAGGCTCAGGTGCTTCTCGGACTGTGACAATAACCCCAGCGGCAAATGCTAGCGGAACGGCAACAATTACCCTTCAGGTAAGCGATGGCTCGGTGTCAGCAACAGACACCTTTGTTTTAACGGTTAATGCTGTAAACGATGCGCCCACGATTAGCGATGTGGCCAATCAATCTACAAACGAAGACACTGCGACCAGTGCAATTGCGATTACGGTTGGAGATACCGAAACGGCCGTTGGCTCGCTCACGATGAGTGGATCAAGTAGTAACCAATCAGTTGTGCCCGATGCCAATATCGTTTTCGGAGGTTCGGGTAGCTCTCGCACTGTAACTGTGACCCCTGTAGCCAATGCCAGCGGTACGGCCACTCTTACATTGCAGGTGAGCGATGGTTCGGCCTCCACAACGGATACTTTCGTCCTTACCGTCAATGCTGTTAACGATGCTCCAACGATTTCAGATATTGGAAATCAGTCCACCAGTGAAGGTACCGCTACAAGCGCAATTGGTTTTACAGTTGGAGATGTTGAAACAGCCGCGGCTTCCTTAACTGTGACTGGGTCTTCAAGCGATACGACCCTTGTGCCCAATTTAAATATTTCTTTCGGTGGCTCAGGAGCCTCTCGAACAGTTACTGTTACTCCAGCGGCAGGATTGTCGGGCTCTTCGACGATAACTGTTCAAGTGAGTGACGGAACAACTTCTGTTACAGATACCTTTGTGCTTTCAGTTGGATCTGTTGATGATCCTCCAACAATTTCAGATGTTGCCAACCAGTCGACTAACGAAGACACGGCCACCTCAGCAATAGCTATTACTGTAGGTGATCCTGATACGGCTTTGGCCAGTTTAACGATGTCAGGTTCTTCGAGTAATCAATCTGTAGTTACTGATGGAGCGATCGTCTTTGGTGGAAGTGGTGCCAACAGGACCGTTACTGTGACACCCGTAGCAAATGCCAGTGGAACTGCAACAATCACACTTCAGGTGAGCGATGGCACCAGTTCGGTTTCTGATACTTTTGTCCTTACTGTTAATGCCGTAAATGACGCTCCCACAATTAGTGACGTGGCAAATCAAACAACAAACGAAGATACAGCGACAAGCGCGCTGGCAATCACAGTGGGCGATTTAGAAACGGCCGTAGCTTCACTTACAATGAGTGGAAGTTCTTCGGATACAACTCTTGTGCCCAATGGAAATATTGTTTTTGGCGGAACCGGCGCTAGCCGTACAGTAACCGTGACTCCCGCAG
>CAXNEW010000028.1:0-22266 GCA_964201665.1 Bdellovibrionota bacterium | reverse complement strand
CACCCTATGATTTGAGTTTTTCCAAGGTTTTTGATTGCGCTCAAAACCCAAACATCAACTGACTGTTGATATCTCTCGGGATAACTCATTTGAGCAGCTTTCATTGAAGTTTTGAGTTCTAAAATTTCACGTGAACCCACTGAATTGTTTTTTTCAAGTGCCTTTTGTGAGTCATGTATAACCGTGGTTTCGGGGTCTAATTTAAAATTGTTTAGACGAGCGCAAAAGGCGCCGTGGGCCTCTCTTGAGTAAAACCCCGCTGGACTCGGCCAATCCTTCAGAAGTTGCACCAGAATCCCCTGATGGGGGCCCGATCTAAACGAGGACAAATCTAAAATCATCGCTCAAGTCTCTTCAGGCGTTCACTTGCTCGCCTGAAATATTCAGTTGCAGTTGGGTCTGGAATTTCAGCCAATAACTCTCTGGCTTTTTTGTATCCCTCGATAGCATTCTCCATAGAATCCAGTGACTGATAAATCAGAGCTTCTTGGTAAATATTTTTAGCTTCGATTATGGCCTTGGAATCTAAACTTTCTCGGGCCACTAGGGCATCCTCAAAGTAGGGTTCGTTTCGAAGAATGCGATTGTAGATTTCTCGAGCCTGAGAGTATTGGCGATTCCGGCCGAATTCCTCGGCATCCGCAAGTGCTGATTGGTATTCAGCCAGGAGTTGGGTTCGAGCAGTTTCGGTGGCTTCCCGAACTCGAGATTGAAGCACTTTCATTTCACCGAGGACTTCGTTTTCGATTGAAGCCGGTGAACGTCCCGTTGAAGATTCTGTCGAGGCTTGAATTTGATTGCCCAAATCTTCATCAACCTCTTTCAAAATCCCGAGCGCTCCGCCAAAGGCTCCACGGTTAATTCGATTTCGGGCGTCTTGAAAACGAGTCTGCAATCCTTTTACGTAATCCTTCTGAGCGGCGCGGGCCTGAGCCATGGGATCTTCAATCGGCACAAGGGCCTCACTCGGAACATCGGCCAAATCTATGGTTGCGCCGGCGTCCTTTGCGGTCGATTTTCCGAGGCCCTGGGCGGCCTCTTTGTTTTCGGGATCAAGTTGAAGGGCTTTAGAAAAACTTTCAGTGGCATCATCCCAACGAGATTCCTTGAGCGCTTTAAATCCTGACTCTAGAAGAATCTCAATGCGATCTTGATTTTCCATTGAAGCGTCCTCAAGGCCGGCAGGGGCCTGGGTGATATTTCCGAGTTGATCATCATTAAGAACATTCTGTGCTTCTAAAAGAATGTCGCCAGCTTTTTTATAATTTTTAACTTTTTTAAGAATCTGGCTCGAAGCCTGAAAAGCCGCATCCCAGTTTTTTGATGCTTGTGCTGATTCAGCGCGAGAATACAAATTTTGAATTTCTTGCTGTTCAGCTGTGCTTAAATTTAAAAAATCGTTGGATATATCTTTCATGTCAACGCCAGGTTTTGCCTGGCCAGTCGGTGAGGGCGACGATGGGACACCGTCGATAGCAGCGGGCTGCCTATCGCCTACGGAATTGATGTCAACAGATTGCGGCAGATTTAGCTGCGAACTTGAAGTGGGGTCGGTACCTGAAAGAAATTCGGGATTTTCTTCATACTTCTGAAAAGCACCCCAACAAATTAGGCAGATAAGTAAAATTAAAAATTTCCGTGAAGCGGGAAGATCTTTAAATTTTTGAACTATAGAAATATTGCGACTAGGGCTACTTGCGTTTGTGTTTTGGGACTTTCGGCTCGAAAAAGCTCCTCGAGTTGAAGAAGTGTTTCCAAACCCTGTAAGAGCAAGTCGTGAGACGCCCCCTGTGGTGGCTCCTAACCGAGAAAAGGTTGTAGGTACCCCGTTCAAGGTGTTTGCATTACTATTTGAAGGAAGGGGCGCGCCCACGGCTTGGGTCGCACTTCCTATGCCAAGATCCATGGAGCTCATTGTGGGGATCGCAGGAAGTGCGGTATTCGTGATTGCCGGTGTTGAAACTGAGTTACTTGTTACAACTGAGTTTTCCTTGCCAATTAAGAATTGAAATTCAACTTGGCCAGCTTTAATCGAGTCGTAGCTTGTGAGGGGAGCATCTGAAACCGCCACTCCATTGAGCAAAGTTCCATTGGAAGATCCCAAATCTTGAATTCTATAGGCTTGTCCGATGCGAATAATTTTAAAATGAGTTCGAGATATTTTGTTACTCTTGATTTGAATTTCGTTTTGAGATCCTCGTCCGACATTCCACTCAACACCATTGCCCTCCAGTGGAAGAACCCTGTCGATTTCTTCTCCCTTTGTAATTTTCAACGAGGCTGCCCTGCCGCCTTCAATTAATTTCGTATTTCCAGTGCCGACAGCGGATTGAGAACCTTCATTCTCAGAAAGGTTTAAGGAGCCTTCACCTTGTTGAAGTTCTGCAAGTGCTGAAACGGCAGTGTTTTGTTCGCTATCGAAATCTTTGTTTTGCTCATCCTCGGACTCTATCGCGCTGAGTTCAGCAATTTCATCTGAATTTTCTAGGTCTCCAGAATTTAACTCCTCCGAAGATTGGTCGACACTTGGTGGTGATTCTCCGTAGTTTGGCTCAGGATTATAAAGATTTTCCTCAATGGGATTGTACTCTTCGATTTTTCCATTTTCATTGTCAGCGCTTTGGTTTTGACTTTCGTTTTGCTCAGGTGCAACAAAGTCAGACATGTCCACCGGGGCTAAGGGTTCAGGCTTGTTGGGAGGTTGTGTTGAAGATTTTGCCTCGGAGACTTCAGATCCTATTGCGAGATTTAAACTAAAGGGACCTAACTGAACAACAGTTGTTGAATTGAGTTCGGCAATCTCTGCCGCTTCACCGTCAACCTGCATTTCTCCAGTTGGTGAAAGGTTTTCAATATAGAGACTGCCAAACTTATTCAAGATTAAAGCGTGTTTTCTTGAAATTGCCGGATCATCCAAAAAAACATCACATTTTTTGTCTCTTCCTAATGTGATTCTATCTTTAATCAGAGGATATTTTTCAGATCCCTTTGCAGATTTAATGATAAGAATGCGGCTACTCATTTGAGAGTCTCCTCTTCTCTCAGCATTCGACGAGAATCCTTTAAAAGATCCTTGGCTTTTTTGCAGAGTTCGGAGGATCGGCTTTTATCGCAGGGTAGTTTTTCGAGAATTTCTTCTTGAGAAATCGCTTTCTGAGATTTGCTCGAAGAAATTTCTTGTGCAATTTGCCGGCTGTAACTGGGAACCTGTTCACTTAAAATTGTTAGAATACGCAGAGCCTGTGACCTGGCCCGACGAAATTGAAGATTTGAAAAACTGCGAGTGCCATCTTCAAAGGCTTCCTCTAACTGAGCCTTGAGTTCATTTTCACTCATTTGAAGGTAATCAGTGGCTTCAACATGGGCAGGATTTAATAACAAGGCATCTTTAAACCCCAATACCGCCCGACTGTAATTTTTATTATAGTAATCACGAAGTGATTCTTTGTATTGAGCCTCTGATCGAACTTCGGTCAAAGATTTTGTGGGAGCGTTGTCGGGGCGATATCCCTCCTGGCTCATACCCTTTGAGGGAACACTGAAATTTTGCTCAACCGAAGCAGGATTTCGAGAAGCTTTTTCGGTTTCGATTTTTCTCAAGTAAACGGCAGCGATTACAAGCGCAACTACAAAGCCACCAAGCATTCGTGAAAAACTGATATCGCGAGGGGGCGCATTAAAAGTTCGAGATGTTTGCTGAGAGCTAGAGGACTTTCCTCGAGCCATTCCCGGAAAAACTTGGGTTTTCCCAGTGCCCGGAAAGAAATTTGCCGAACCCGGAACATCTCCAATCGTTGAAAGAATATATTCAAATGAGCCGACTTTTATTCGGTCGCCCGGTTTCAAAAAAGAAATTCCCTGTGCCGGGCTGCCATTGATTGAATAACCACTTTGTGAACCTGCGTCCTCAACGGTCAATGACCCATCGGCCGTAATTTTAAAGAGCAGGTGATTTCTAGAAAGGGCAGGATCTTGAATCGAAACTTCGTTTTCAGGACTCCGACCCAATCGAACTGAATTGCCTTCGAGGGGAATTTTCAAACCATTTGAAGAGCTAAGTTCGTACTTGCCCATGGCCTAAGCGCCTCCCTCTTCTTTGGGAGTGATTAAGATAAGGAAACTTTTTGGTCCCGAGATTACGCGGACAAAATAAAAAGTTCCTGAAAACTCGAGTTCTCGCATTTGTTCTGACCAAATATTTGTTGAAGCATTTTGACTGAGTTCTCGTATGGCAGTTTCAAAGGCGATGTCGCGGCTGGCTTGAGCTAAATCACTTCCGACAGCCTGAGTGGCCCTCACGCCGGTGAGTTTTTCCATCGCTTGATTCCACGAAAGTACCCGAAGGTCTTCAGAAAAACTTGCTGAAGCTACAAGCGGAAGAGCCGAGGTAATTCGGTTGGCCCATGCGCCTTCTTCGCCATTCACGTCACCGCTGAATCCGCCTAAAGAGTTGGCTGAGCTACCGGCTTGCGCAGCACGACCTTGAAGTGCAGAAATACTTGCAACCAGTTCTTGTATGGGCCCCCAAACAACAGGACTCGAAATGGTTGATGAGGGGTTTGAAAGGGTTTTTTGTAATTGGGTATCGACCCTGCGTATTGAGCCTTCAATCCATCTGTATTGGAAAGCTAAAATGAGAATTCCAAATATGAGTGAAACTAAAAGTGAATTTATAGCCTGATCAAACAAAGCCGCTAACGAAAAATTATCTCTGCGAGTGTCAAAAGTCACAAAAACTGTAGCTGCAACTTTGTTTCCCTCAGAGGTTCCCACATAAATGGGAGCCGAAATATAGGCTACGCCAAAATTGTCGACGGTATAGTTTTCGCGATCACTCGCAATAGCTTTTGCTGCAAATCCATTGGGTAATCCTTGGCCAAGACGTTCGGGGGGAGCAAGAACTTGCCCTTTTTGAGGGTCCAAAATTAGGGCCTCAATAAGGCCCGGGGTTTGGCCAGAACGGGCGTCGAGCTGAACAATTAAATCTCGATAGTTTTGCTCAATTATGGATTGCTGATTTACGCGAACAATTTGGCGAGCATAGAGTTTACCCACCTCGACGGATTTTTCTTGAACCCTCAGATTGGCCGTTTCGGAAAATGGAAAAATCGCAAAAAAGATCAGGGCCAGGGACCAGGCAACAAAAGAAATAAAAATTAAACTTCTGATGCTCAACCACTCACTGAGTTTATCGGCTAGAGGATAAATCGCTTTGTCGGCCCAGTTTTCAATTTTCTCATCCAAAGTTTCAGGAACTTTTTGGACAGGGTCGAGGTCCGTGTTGCTTGCTGAAATTTGGGGCGAACCCCAGGCTGCAGGTTGCGAATCTACCGCTAAATTTCCATAGGATCTGAATCGTGTTGATTCGCTCGAAGCCGGGCGAGATTGTGAAAAATTAAGGCGCACGGCAGGCGGAGTGCTTGCGCTCATTCGAGGTTTTTCGAGTTTGGGTCCCTTTACACGAATCTCGAATTTGTAGATTCCAAGTGTGTCACCGGCTTTAAGATTTTTCTTTTTAATGAGGACTCCGTTAACAGAAGTTCCATTTGAGCTGCCAAGATCCTCCACCGAAAGATTTCCGTCTGCGTCGCAAAGGATGCGACAGTGTTGTTTAGATACCCCCGAGCTTTTAAGCGTAAAGCCAGCATCATCGGCCCGTCCTAAAACGATGTCCGACCCTGGCTCGAGAGTGATTTCGGTTCCAACAAGTGAGGGTCCACTTTTTACTACGAGGCGGAACATAAATTCACCTCCAGGGCGGCACCCTTTTTAATTGCATATTGCTGAATGGATCCTTGGGGAAGTTCAAGAACTTTTTTAGCTCCGAAATAAAGTGGAGAGACTCTCCAGGGCTTGAGTGTGTGCGCTGCTAACACAATATTTTCTGAGTTTAAAAAAATCGCATCGATAGAAAATTTCATGAAAATTGTATGAACCTGAGAGCATGGAACAATTAGAAGTCCTTCGCCCTGAGAGAGTTTTTCATGGCGAAGTAATCCCACGAGTCTGCTCCACGAGGTGTCAGCCACAGGACAGGCCTTACAAATTTCTATTTGGTTTTGGGGCAAACGAATTGAAACTTTTTTCATAAATTCTATTCCTCCCCCTAACGGGCCCCAATAAATTGAAGGATGTAGGGCGCCGCTATAATTAAAAGTACTGAGGGAAAAATAAATCCCACCAGTGGTAGCAACATTTTTTGTGTGGCCTGAGCTCCCAGCTTTTCGGCTTTCACCAAACGATCGGCTCTTAAGGTTTCGCTTTGTGCTCTCAAGACTGGACCCACAGGTGATCCCATTTGATCGGCTGAAATGAGTACGGCAACCAAGCTTGTAATTTCAGAAAGATCCACGGATTGAGCCATTTTTCTTAGACCCTCGGCACGCGACCGACCTAACTGAATTTCCTTTAGAACCTCAGAGAGTTCTTCAATGAAGGGCGAGGGAGGGGCCTTTTCGATTACCCGTGAAATGGCGCCTTGAAATTCTAAACCTGCTTCCATGCTGAGAGTCATCAGATCCATCACGTAGGGCATTCCCAAAAGGACTTCCCTTTGCCTAAGGGTTTTTCTGTTGTTGAGATCTAAGTCTGGAAGAAAAAATGCGATGACTGGAATAAACAAGGGTACCCACACTGGACTTGGTTCAGTCGCGAAAAGATGGTGCAAAAGTAAACCAATTCCTAAAACGAGTGCGAACCAAAATTTTGAAGCGGCAAATTGTTCTGCGGTGATGACTCGATGGAGTCCGGCGGCCCGAAGATTTTTTTTATATTTTTCGAGTTGGTCGGGTTTGTAAAAACCAATCGCTAACGAAAGAGTCCCCCCTTTGAGTAAGGGAGAGGTGAGTTTCACAAAAACGGGAATTTCAGTAGTCTTCGCATTAGGGTCGGCATTGAAGCCCATGTCGAGTCGCTCTTTGGCAGCCGAATCTTCGACAGCCTTTTGAGTTGAGTAGGTGATAAAAAAAACGGCACCGGCCAAGACCAATGCACCAATCAGTCCTAACAAATGGGGCCCCCTCTCATAGTGTCCTTTTCGGTAGAAACTCTTGGAATCCTTAGAGAAGACGGGCCGCTACTTCATTATGACTTTGCGCGTTAAAATCTTCAAGTAAAACAATGCAGTCAAAACAGGGCCCTAAAGACTAGATTTTATTAAATTTTTTTGATTTTTAAGGAGAAATTCGAAGGGTTCGGTTTAAAAAAACCGAACCCGCTATTCGCCTAATTCACAGGGGGGGGGGAGGGGAGGAGTGAGGTCGGGCGAATAACAGGTTCGAAACCGAGTTAACGATCTGATTAATTATTAAGCACAATCCGTGCCAACACTGTCTAAAAATTAGACATATTTATAAATAGTTAATTTTATTAAAAGTTTTTGAACTCCAAAAACTACCTAAAGAATTCTTATTTGAGGGTGGTTTCGTTTTGAGACCACTTTGGGGACACCAAAGCAGTTCCATTTTTGCACCATCGCCTTTTCCTAAACCCATTTTGGCTCAAAATTCAGCTCACCTGGATACCCTCTTCGGCATAGACTAACAAAATAGAACTCCAAATGATGACCGACGAAAATTTCCCTCCAAACATGCCCCCTAGCCCCCAGTCTCCACGCATGAACCCCCGCCAAATGGAAGCCGTTGAGGCTCTTGAGGGACCCCTTTTGGTTTTAGCGGGTGCGGGATCTGGAAAAACTCGCGTGCTGACTTTACGAATTGCCCATTTAATTGAATCGGGCTCTGCAATGCCCGGAGAAATTTGCGCAATTACTTTTACCAACAAAGCAGCGCGCGTGATGCGTGAACGGGTAGAAAAAGTTTTTGAGGGGCGAAATGTGCCCGTGTCAGAAATGTTGATTTCAACCTTTCATAGTATGGGAGCCAAACTTCTAAGACTTTACGGAAACAAAATCGGTATCGATCCGCGATTCACAATTTACGATGACTCCGATCAACTGGCTCTCATAAAAGATTTAATGGAGCGACACGGGCTAAGCGACAAAGTCGTTTCCCCTAAAGCCATCATGTACCGCATTGGCAGCTTAAAAAATGATGGGCAAAACCCTGCCGAGTTTCATCCGGTGGCACGTAGTTTTATGGACTCCAAAATGGCGCCCGTTGTGCGCGATTACGACTCAGCCCTTCGAAAAAATAATGCCCTAGATTTTGGTGATCTTATTTACAGAACCCTTGAGCTTTTTGAGAAAGACAAAGAGTTTGGGGAACTCTTTCAGGAGCGCTATCGTTTTGTTCTTGTAGATGAATATCAGGACACTAATCCGGCTCAGTATCGCCTCCTCAAACTCATGACCAAAAAATTTCGAAATTTGTGTGTCGTTGGCGATGAAGACCAAAGTATTTATGGGTGGAGGGGGGCTGATATCCGAAATATTTTAGATTTTGAAAAAGATTTTCCCGAGGCTCGTGTTGTTAAACTCGAAGAAAATTACAGGTCAACGGCTTCAATCATTCGAGCAGCAAATCAAGTTATTTCAAACAATACCCAGCGAAAAGAAAAAGTTTTGTTCACCTCAAATGCCGTGGGCGAACCTGTCGAAGTGCACTACCTCGAGAATGATTTTGAAGAGGCTCGGTGGGTGGTTAGAAGAATTAATCACTTAAATCGAGCCGGAGTGGATCTGAAAGAAATTTCGATTTTCTACCGGACTCACGCCCAATCTCGTTTGTTTGAAGATCAGCTTCGTTATGAGCGTCTCCCGTATAAAATATTTGGCGGCGTAAAATTCTATGATCGTGCTGAAGTTAAAGATGCCCTGGCGTATTTACGACTCTTCGTAAATCCACGAGATGAGATTTCTTTGCTAAGGATAATAAATGTACCTACGCGAGGGATCGGAAGGTCAACTCTTGATCAGGTTCGAGATTTTTCATTTCGCGAAAATCTCTCGCTACTTGAATCGGTAGGAGCCTGCGCTGCAGGGCAGGCCAAACTGGGTTCGGGGCCCCAAAAAAAACTACAGGCATTTTTAAGTCTTTATTCGAAACTTCAAATTGAGCTCACAAAAATGAGCCCCGTTGAATTTTACGCATTTGTTTTAGATGAGGTTGGGTATTTAAAAGCTCTAGAAGCTGAAAATTCTACCGAAAGCGAAGCCCGACTCGAAAACTTAAAAGAACTTGGAACTGTAATTCGAGAATATGAAACTCGCTCAAAAGATCCAACCCTTATGGGATTTCTAGAAGAAATTGCACTCGTTACAGATGCAGATCGAATCGAATCCGATGAAGACTTTGTTTCGCTCATGACAATTCATGCCGCCAAAGGTTTGGAATTTGACTCGGTATTTGTGGGTGGGTTGGAGGAAGAATTGTTTCCTCACGTCAAAGCAAACTCAATGACTGGAATTGACCCTGACGATCTAGAAGAGGAAAGGCGTCTGGCTTACGTGGCGATGACTCGGGCTCGTAAAAATCTTTATCTCACGAGCGCACGAGCACGACGTGTTTTTGGTGTTTCACATTTTCGCAATCCCTCGAGATTTCTGTCAGAGCTTCCACAGGACGAAATTCAAACCCATGACCATGCTCCGAGTGTGCCAAGGCCTGGTTCTTTTCGGGCCCGTCAGTCTGACAACCCCTTTGCCGCTGAAAATTCTTCGGGCCAAATGGGAGAGGGCTGGGGAGACCCAGGCTTTGATGAAGGCGTTTCGCCGAAAACTTCAAGTAGCGGGGGTGGAATTGGTGTTGGTGGTCGCTCTAGCTCAAAATGGGCTCCGGGTTTAAAGGTGGCCCACCCCGACTATGGTCAAGGAGTTGTGGTGCGTTGCGAGGGGCAAGAACCCTCACTAAAAGTGACAGTGCAGTTCCCTCGTTTTGGGTCCAAAAAATTTGTGGTTCGATTTGCACCACTTGAAATCATCGGCTGATAATCTGATAAGTTAGTTTCATATGTCAGTGGAATTTGACTTCACTAAGCTTTGCAAGCTTGCGCAAATTCAAATTTCTGAAGAAGAAACGCAAGTTCTCGATAAAAAACTCAATACAATTTTAGAATTTTTTGGAGACCTTGCAAAAATTCCTACTCACGGAATTGAACCCCTTTATACTCTCCAAACAGAATTTATTTTGCGTGAAGACGCTGCCATCGAACCCAAACAAACAAATGAAATACTTCAGAATGCCCCGTCACTTGAAGATGGGATGTATTCTTTGCCTAGGGTGGTGGGTGAGGCGGAATGACGTTTGCAGGTGAACTTCTCACTCGAGGCTCTTTTCGGGAAATACGAAAAGCACTCGATGATAGAAAAATTTCGGCACTTCAGCTGTGTGAGGAGTCTTTGCGGCGCCTTCAAATGGGGCAGGCCCAAATCAATGGTTTCATAACTCTTCTTGAGAACGAGGCCCGAGTTCAGGCTCGTCTCGCCGACGAAAAAATTCAAACCGGAGAAACTCATCCTCTGCTGGGAATCCCCATTGCTATAAAAGATAATATTTTAATCAAGGGAACCCCCACAACTGCGGGCTCAAAAATGCTCGAAAATTTCATTGCTCCGTTTGATTCACATGTTGCTCAGCGACTTAGGCAGCAGGGAGCCGTTTTTGTTTGTAAAACCAATATGGATGAATTTGCCATGGGTTCTTCAAACGAAAATTCTTTTTTTGGTTCAGTAAAAAATCCTTGGAATTTAAAGTGTGTTCCCGGAGGCTCCTCAGGCGGCTCGGCAGCGGTGTTGGCTGCGCGCATGGTTCCGCTAGCGCTGGGTTCTGACACCGGGGGATCAATTCGTCAGCCAGCGGCCTTTTGTGGGATCCCCGGGTTGAAGCCCACTTATGGTCGGGTAAGCCGATGGGGGCTAATTTCTTACGCCAGTAGCCTAGATCAAATAGGCCCGATGGCGACAGACATTGAGGGGCTATCGGCACTTCTCGACGCTATTTCGGATTTTGACCCCAAAGATTCAACAAGTTCGATAAGCTCTAGTAAACAAAATTTGTTTGAAGAGTTTAGAAAAAACGAAAACGAAACTTCACTCGAAGGTTTGCGCATCGGAATCCCAATTGAATTTTTTAATCAGTCAGGACTTGACCCCCAAGTTTCCGCAATGGTCCGCCATGAAATTGAATTTTTGGAATCTCGAGGCGCCGAACGAGTCGAGATTTCATTGCCTTCTTTAAAGTATTCGGTAGCTGTCTACTACTTGATTGCTACAGCCGAGGCCTCCTCGAATTTGTCGAGATATGATGGAATTCATCTTGGTGTGCGAGACGGCCAACTTGAAAAATTAGAAGACATTTATTCTCAATCCCGAAGCCAGGGATTTGGCCCTGAGGTCAAGCTTAGAATTTTGCTGGGTACCTTTGCTCTTTCAAAAGGATCCTATGAAAACTATTTTAAAAAAGCAGCACAGGTACGCAGGATAATCAGCGACGACTTTAGTCAGGCCTTTGAAAAATGCGATTTAATTTTGGGGCCAACATCGCCCTTTGAGGCTTTTGAGTTGGGTGGACGGGGCCAAAGCAATCCCATTGAAATGTATTTAGCTGATGTTTTTACCCTGGGACCAAATCTTGCTGGGCTGCCAGCAATGTCGGTAAATATTGGATATTCAGACATCAATTTGCCATTGGGAATGCAGATTATAGGGCCGAAGTTTTCAGAGAAAAAAATGATTTTTTTGTCGCAGGTTTTGGAAAAGCTTAAGCCCCAGCACTCAAGAGTCTCGCCCTTTTGCAAAATTTGGGAGGGATCGTGAATTTATTTGAAGCCGTGATTGGGCTTGAAGTGCACGCTCAGCTCCAAACAGATTCTAAAATTTTTTCGAGTGATCCCAGTCGCTTTGGCGAGGAACCCAATTCTGTCGTGGGGGTCGTCAGTGCTGGCGTACCCGGCGCCCTTCCTAGTCTCAACAAAAAAGCAGTAGAGCTCGCTGTGAAGTTAGGAATCGCTTTAAACTGTAAAATTAATCTGAGAAATCGCTTTGATCGTAAACATTATTTTTATCCCGACTTACCTAAGGGTTATCAAATAACCCAGTTTGCGGAACCCATTTGTGGTGAGGGATTTTTAGAGATTAGCGAAGCTGAAAAAAAAGTAAAAAAACGAATTGGTATTGATCACATTCACATGGAAGAGGACGCTGGCAAATCCATCCACAGAGGTGCGTTGACTCTAGTGAATCTAAATCGCGCAGGGGTTCCTCTTGTTGAAATTGTTTCTAAGCCTGAAATGCGCACTCCCTTTGAGGCTGTTGCCTATCTCAAATCGCTTCACGAAATTTTAGTTTTTCTTGAGGTTTCTGATGCAAATATGGAGGAAGGAAATTTTAGGTGTGATGCCAACGTGAGTATTCGAAGACTCGGAGAAACAGAGTTAGGCACACGAACCGAAATCAAAAATATAAACTCATTTAGGTTTGTCGAAAAGGCTCTCGATTTTGAAATCGCAAGGCAAATCGCTGTAGTTGATGCGGGTGGTAGAGTCAGTCGTGAAACTCGCGGGTGGGATGCGGCTGCTGCAAAAACTTTTTCGATGCGATCCAAAGAGCTTGCCGAGGATTATCGGTATTTTCCAGATCCCGACCTTCCCGAACTGGTTTTGGATTCAAAGTGGGTTGAAAAAATTCGAGAAAACTCTGCGGAAAATCCCGAGGCTATTCGTAAAAGACTCGCCCAAAAATTAGGCCTTAGCGAATCTGAATGTACAACGCTTATGTCCCGCAAAGATTCATTTGAATTTTTTGAATCAGCAGTTGCCCTAGGCACTGACCCTGTTTTGGCTTCCAGGTGGATTAATGAAGAGCTACTAAGGCGAGTAAAAGAACTTGGCCCGGAAGCAACTCTTTTTGATTTAAATTTGAAGCCGCAAAATTTTTCAGATTTTATTGGGCTTATTAAATCCGGAAAAATCACTGGAAAAATTGCAAAAACGCTTATTAAAGAAATACTCGCATCACAAAAAAACGCAAATGATCTTGTTCGTGAGTTAGGTTTTGAGCGTATCATTGACCCAAAAATTCACAATCAGTGGGTTGATGAGGTTGTGGAAAAAAACCCCGGCCCTGTAGCTGAATTTTCAGCGGGAAAAGAAAAAGTTCTAGCTTTTTTAGTTGGAGCCGCAATGGGACTCTCTCGAGGAAAAGGCGATCCTGCAATGATTGAAACAATTTTAAGGGACAAGTTGTTGGCAAGAAAGAATCCTCTATGAATCGGTTTATAGTTTTGATTCTCTTTTTATTTTCGGAACTTACTTTTGCGCGTCCCTATAATTACGCGGACGTTCAGCTTGGTGAAAAATCCTTCGGAATGGGCGGAGCCTCAATGGCTCTTCTCGGAGATGTTGGGCAAATTTATTTTAACCCAGCGGCCTTAGCTGATTTGTCGGCGTCCCAGGTTTCAGCGGCTCTCTCTGGCTATGCGCGAAATGACACTCGCACGGGAGCCTTCGTAAATTTGTTTCAGTCGGCCGTTGAGAATATTTCTCGCGGTGGATTCAAGGCCATTCCGTCAATGGCGGGTGGCAATGTGAGGTGGGGAGAGTGGGTTTGGGGTGGGGCCATTCTCATCCCAGACTCTTTCGCCAATTCCGGAACAACGGATATTGAATCCGTAGATTCCGCGGCATTTGAAGGGTCCTTTCAGTCCCTCTGGCTTGGGGCCTTTTTAAGCCGACGTTGGGAAAAAAACGCTTTTGGAATTTCTTTTTTTTACGCAAACAGGAGTTTCTCAGAACGGTATTTTTTTATTTCGAATGCTGCAACAAATCCCGTAATCAGATTTTTACAAAGAGGACAAAGTATCAACGGACTGGTCGCAGTTTTGGGAGGCTTGAGATATCTCTCGAGCGATTTAAAATTGGGTTACAGTTTAAGGTTACCGCCTTTGGCTTTTCCAGGCAGTATCACAGTGGGCGATACAACGAGTGGATCGCTTGAGGGTTACGATAAACCTAAAGAGGTGAGCAGTCGGTTTTTTCCTTTACCCATAAGAATTGGTCTCGGTCTTGCGTGGGAGCCCATCACGCGGTGGTCGTTTGCCTTTGATGCCTATTATTTTGCGCCACTTAAAGGAAACATGGATTCTGCCGATCAGCGGGAAGAATTTAATTTTGATGCTAAACAAATTGTGAATATTTCATTGGGTGCTGAATATTTTCCGTGGACTCAGCTTGGGTTCAGAGTGGGTATTCTTTCCAACATGAGTGCCGCTCGAACTGTCCCTGTGGGACTTTCGGCAATTTCGGATAAAGTAAATATGTTTGGTGGAACCGGTGCCATTGTTTTTGATAAGGCTTCTGGAAGTATTTCCATAGGTGGATATATTCAGGGCGGACAGGGGAGGGCTTACGCGATGGATCTCACAAACAGCGTGGTGCCGAGGTCGAATTATAGTTACGGAGCACTCATAGGCTCCGCCTTTAAATTCTGAGCTTGGTTGCCAAGCTCGGTGCACCGCAAGCTTTTCCAACGAGCGTCGCATCAACTCATTTCTTCCGGTCCTCATTTAGCCTCCGGCTAAACTCCGGTCCTCGGAAAATGAGTTGCCGCGCCTCACGTCGAAAAATCTTGCTCTAGCATCGCTATCGCCTGGCTAAACATTCAACTTGTGAGCTTGGTAGCCGAGCTCGGTGCACCGCAAGCTTTTCCCGATCGCGCGGGCTGATTTGCACGAACACCGTAAAGACTATTCTCCCGCCGCCCTTAGCCGCTGCAGGTCCCGATTCATTTCGTTCCTCATGCGGGTCATGGCCTCGGCCTCAAGCCGAAGATTAATAAAATCTGGACTGTTAAGTTGGTTTGAAATTGAGTCGAGTTCTCCATCTATGGCCCCAAGGCGGGCCTCTTGGCTCGCGAATGCTGTTTGAAGCCTATTTATTCGAGAACTTTCCGCCCTTACGAAATCATCGTAGGGACGCAGCAAATCCTCCACTTGAGAGGCGGGTAAAGATTCCGTTGCCGCAGAGGCAAGTCTCGTCAGCTGCATGCCGGTTAGATCTTTAATCTTTTCCTGAAGAGCTCTAGAGGATTCATAAATGCCTTCCTGCTTGGCGGCCTCTTGTCTCAGACTCGCGGCCTGGGCTTCATACTCCAAAGCCTTTTGCTCGTTGCCTCGAGTTTTCATATTTGCAACATTCATCTCCGCTAGCTCAGCGGACTTTTTGGCTTGGTCCGCTGCTTTTTTAGATTCCGAAATGGCCTTTGTAAGATTGGCTCTTTTGTCTGAAAGTAACTTGTTAGCCTGGGTGTAACTCAGCGGTTCTCCACGGGAAGCGTAGCGTGCAATTTCGTCCGGGCTAATTCCGATATCGTCAGATGTGCTGGCCCACTTTCTAAAGGCATCCTCGGTGCCTTGAGGCCATGATGAGATCGCTGCGGGATCCAAGCCCCTTTCTTTAGCAAACTGGATCAATTTAGGATTCGATTTTGCCATTTGGGTGAGTTCCATACGCTTTAATGTTTGGGCAAGCTCTGCTTTCACTACACCCAAATCTTCTCCCCTTTGAATGGCCAAGCTCAAGCGATCGGAGATAAGTTTCCCTTCAACCGACGCGGTTACGTTTTTCGCGGCGAACTCACCCACGCGCATTTCCAATTCTTTTCTCAGTGTATTTCTGGGCTCCAGGGATCGGTGAATCTGCTCTTGCTCGGCTTCGAGTGCCTGTTTGGATTTTTCGAGCTTTGTCTTTGCCTCTGCAGCTCCTTCGAGTTTCTTAATTTGTTCGGGGTTCCACTTGGCAAGTTCCTTTTTGTTGCGTTCAATTCGCGCCTTGGCCGTCGCTACCTCTTCAGGCGTTGGTTTTGGCAGCGGTTTTGTTCCTTTCGCTTTGGCGGAACCCACACCTTCAAAAAGGTCGCACTTGTCGTCAGTGGCGAATCCAATTTTAGAAATCCCTGCAAGGTTTAGGGCTAGGGCGTAAATGTAAATTTGAAAGATTTTCATGTGGCACCCAAAAAGTTTAAGACCCGAACGTTAGAAATTCAGTACAAGCAGCTAAAATTATAATCGACCTCTTTTGTAACCTCGAGGTGCCAACCAAATTTCTGACACCCAGTGGCCACAGCAAAAAGTTGGTTGGTTTTCCATTTTTCCTTTCGACAGCCCTCGGTTAACCCTTTAAAAACTAGAGTCTCACATTTTATGGCAGATAAAGAAGCGTTTTCACTCGGGCAGTTGCTCAACCAAATTGAACCTAAATGGCAAAAACACTGGGACGACAATCAATGCTTTAAAGCCGCAAATCCTGGCGAGCCGGGATCTGAAAAGCCAAAATTTTATTGTCTCGATATGTTTCCCTACCCCTCAGGCGAGGGCCTTCATATGGGACATCCGATTGGATACACCGCCACTGACATTTTAAGTCGATATAAGCGAATGAAGGGTTTTAACGTTTTGCATCCTATGGGGTGGGACGCCTTTGGACTGCCTGCCGAACAATACGCAATCAAAATGGGAGTAAGTCCCCAAACCACAACGCAAAAAAATATTGATAATTTTAGGAGGCAGCTAAAACTCCTAGGGTTTTCTTATGATTGGTCTCGTGAAATTAGTACAATCGATCCCAGCTACTACCGATGGACTCAATGGCTTTTTAAACGACTCTACGAAAAAGGTTTAGCCTATCAAGCCGAAATGGCCGTGAACTGGTGTCCCGCTCTAGGAACAGTTTTGGCAAATGACGAAGTCATTGACGGAAAATCGGAACGTGGAGGCCACCCCGTAGAGCGCAGGCCTATGCGCCAATGGGTTCTACGAATCACACAATATGCTGAACGACTATTAAATGATCTTCAGTTAGTTGATTGGCCTGAAAGCACAAAAGAGCACCAACGCAATTGGATTGGAAAAAGTGAAGGTGCCCGAGTTCGATTTAAGTTGGAACTTGCAAAAGAAAAATCGATTGAAGTTTTTACAACTCGGCCCGACACTTTGCTTGGGGTGAGTTTTATTGCGCTTGCCCCCGAGCATCCACTCATTCCTATTTGTTTAAGCGCAGACAAAAAAACAGAGGTTGAAAACTACATAAAAACCGCTGCAAACAAAACAGATCTTCAACGCACTGATTTAAGTAAAGAAAAATCGGGAGTATTTACAGGCGCCTTCGCCGTGCATCCCATAACTCAAGAAAAAATTCCAGTGTGGGTTGCGGATTATGTTTTAGCTACCTACGGAACGGGCTCAATTATGGGAGTTCCCGCTCATGATGATCGTGATAAAGAATTTGCAAACAAATTTAAGTTATCAATTAAGCCTGTGGTTGATGAAGAAAATAGCTTTATGTTGGAGCAGTTCGTAGGAGGCGCCCAGCTGAAAGGCAAAACCCTTAGTGAAGGAACAGCTGCTATCCTTGATGCTCTAAAATCGGTAGGATCAGGTGAGTCTCATGTAACCTACAAACTCCGCGATTGGCTTTTTGCGCGTCAACGCTATTGGGGTGAACCCATTCCAGTTTTACATCGCGAGCCTAGTGCCGGGAGTACTGAAATTCGTTTACTTGATGATTCCGATCTTCCCTTAAAACTTCCTGAAGTTAGCCAGTATGCTCCAACCGGAACGGGCGAATCTCCACTGGCCGCAATTTCAAGCTGGGTTGATGTCGAACGAAAAGACACCAGCGGAAAGTCCATAAAGTTCAAAAGAGAAACCAACACCATGCCCGGATCCGCTGGATCGTCTTGGTACTTTTTGCGTTTCATGGACCCCAATAATTCAAAAGAAGCTTGGTCCAATGAAGCAGAAAAATATTGGGGCCCTGTTGATTTTTATCTGGGTGGATCAGAACACGCTGTTGGCCATCTATTGTACTCACGATTTTGGAACAAGGTATTTTTCGATTTAGGCCTTGTTACTCATACAGAACCCTTTAAGCGCCTTTTTCATCAGGGAATGCTACTTGCCGAAGATGGCGAAAAAATGAGCAAATCGCGAGGCAATGTCGTAGGTCCAGACGAAATTATTCGCGAATATGGTGCAGACACGCTTCGATGTTATGTCATGTTTTTGGGGCCACTCGATAAAGCTAAGCCATGGCAAACAAAAAATATTGAGGGGACTTACCGGTTTTTAGCCCGAGCCTGGAGAATTTGCGTGGGCGAAGACTACAAGCTGGCCCCTCATATCGATCCGAAGAACCCCCCTATGTCCGAAGAGCTCGATCGCGAACTCAACAAATGCATCAAGCAGGTTGGTGAGGACATCGAGAACATTAGCTTTAACACGGCCCTGTCGGCTTTGATGATTCTCACAAACACCGCTCAAGCAGGAGTTTCGAAGGGCGAAAAAATTCCATTAGCCTTTGTCGAGAAATTTGCATTGCTTTTGGCCCCGTTCGCACCCCATTTGGCCGAAGAAATTTGGAGTATTAGTGGACACACTCAAAGTTTGTCTCGCCAACCATGGCCTGCTTTCGATCCCAGTAAGCTCACAAAAACTACTTTTCAGTTAGCTATACAGGTCAACGGAAAACTTCGTGATTCTGTTGAAATCGAAAAATCAATGGATGAGGCAAAAATAAAAGTTTTTGTGTTAAATTTAGATTCCATAAAAAAATGGACTGATGGCAAAGAACCCAAAAAATTCATCTACGTTAAAGAGAAATTGGTGAGTATTGTAATATGACGATTTTTTCAAAAATAATTAAAAAAGAGTTACCCGCAGATATTGTTTATGAAGACGCCGAGTGTTTGGCCTTTCGTGACATCCATCCTCAAGCGCCCACTCATGTACTTTTGATTCCAAAAAAAGAAATTCCATCGATGGTTGAATTTCGTGATGAAGATAAAGCCCTGCTTGGACATTTGTTTTTAAAGGCCTCTGAAATAGCGGCTAAACTTGGGCTATCTGAAGAAGGCTACAGAGTTGTGGTGAATACTCGGGCTTTTGGCGGGCAGACGGTGAATCATGTGCATATCCACCTCCTAGGCGGACGCCCCCTCTCCTGGCCTCCAGGCTAGGTCTTTTCCGAATCTCGTCGTATTAAATTTTTCCTCGTGTCCTCACATGCCCTCCGGGCATGCTCCGGGACTCGAAAAAATTTACCACGCCGATATTCGAAAAATCCCGTCGCCTGGCCTCCGGGCTAGTCCTTTTCCGCTCTCCGCACGCGTCATTTTTGTCCTCAGTCAGTCGAGTACTATTCGTACACTCCGTTCCTTGCGGGAAAAATGCCGCGGACGGAGAGCGAAAAAATACGTCGCCCGGTTTCGAGTGTGTCTTTTCCGAATCTCGTCGTATTAAATTTTCCCTCGTGTCCTTTAAATAAATTTTTATTCTTTTTTCTGTTTCTTAAGGTTTTCCAAAAAATCTTCGTATTTTTTTTCCATTCCCTCATTGATTGCGAATTTTTGGACTTCTTTTAACTTTATGGGTTGGGCTTGGGCGACCCAAATGGCTTGCTCCAAGCACTGGCGGTCGTTCCAGTGAAAATAGGCCGAAAGGCGGTCTTTCACACAGTCAGTTGGAGTGAGGAGTTTTATGCTCCCTTCTTTAACCTTTAGGGTTGAAAAATCTATAATGAGTTCTTCCCCAACTGTAAAAGCCGATCCCGGAAACTCAACAAAGAATTTAGTGTTTGGATTTTCAAAATATCGAGATTTGGTTTGATAAAATTCAAGGGATTCCATTACACTTTTAATTTTCTTGCGATCCTCAAGGGATATAAAGTCTAAATCATAGCTTTGATATTTGTTTTTTGTATAAATCGAAACCACGGCACCACCTGCTAAAAATGCCTCGATTCCAGATTCCATAAGTGTCGAGGATACTATTGCCGCCAGCTGGGTCAGCGATGTTTTTGGCGTTATTTTGCTCTTCAAAGGGGTTTGCCCTTTCTTCTGGGGCGAGTACGTTTTATGAAATATTTTTCAAATTTCTCTGGTGGAAGATTTTTTAAAGCTTTTTGAAGTAAAAGTGAAAGCTCGTCTTTAAAAAGATACCTAGGATTAAATTGGTAGACTCGAGTCTTGCCAACGAACTGGCTCACTACAACGCCTTCGAGCTCAAACCTTTCCAGTTGCCGCTGAACTTGGCTCACCGGAACCTCAAAAGTCGTCGCGATTTGCCTTGCGTAACCTGTGTTGAAATTTTCTACAAACAAAAGAACCTTTTCTGCTGTTTCGTTGCCAAGAAGTCCTGAAATTAGCATGACCTTAAATAAGGGTAACATAACCTTTAAATAAGGTCAATAAGCCAGTGCGGGGGAGGGTCTAAAATTCCACACCGTGTTGGAGTCTCTACAAACTCAAGGGTTTGCCCAATGCCTCGGGGTGCTGATATCCTTTCCCGCCTATGTTTAAAAAAATAGCACTTTTTGTTTTGGGTTTTGGTAGTCTTGTCGTTGCCATTTTGGTGGCATTGCCCTTTTTTTATTCCCTGGACCAATTTAGGCCCCAAATTAAGGCGGCTATTGAGAAAAACATTCTAGGAACCGTCGAACTTGGCAAAATAAATTTTAGATTGTTTCCAAACATACGCATTGGCGTTGAAGGCTTTTCAGTTAGCCCAAGTGCTAAAGAATTTTCTGAAAAACCCTTGGCGAGTTTGCAGATTTTTGAAATCCAAATGCCGCTTTATTCTCTGCTCGTGGCCCCTTCGGTTAATATTTACTTAAACCAAGCCGCCATCACACTTATTCAAGTCGGGGCAAATAATAATATTTCGGCTTTATTGCCCCCTGCACCCGCGGGCGAGGTTGCGCCGCCACCAGCGCAGCCACCCGGCGCTGAGGCCAGTCAGCCGCCTAAAGCCGTCGGAGAAATTCTCTCAGCCCTGCCTCCATTTCTATCAAAACGAATTATGGCGGCAAGACTTTCCTTTGAAATGCGCGGAGCCTCAGTGGAGATTTTGGATAAATCCTCCAAGGTCAGTCAATCTAATCAGATCTCCGTCAACTCACTAGATTTCATTTTGCGCAATGTGGGCCTTGCGACTCCAATGGAAATTGAAATGTCGGTAAGCCCGCAAGTTAAAATGGCAGGTGCCAAAGTTGATGGAAATGTAAAAGTTAAGGGAACACTTTTTGTTGAGCCCCAAGGTAAAAATAATCTTGTAAAAATTAAAATTGAAAAAGATTTTGGAAACCTAAATATTTCTTATCCACCCCTTTTTGGTAAACCCGCAGGAACTCCTTTTTCTGCTGAGGCTGAAGGTACGATTCTTCAAAGTCCAGAAACCTTTAAAATTGATTTTACTGAACTCGCCCTTCGATTCGCCAATGTTAAAGTTGCTGGAGTTTTTAAAGGCGATTTGCCTGCGAGTGATCCAACAAAAGGATCTATTCAAACCGAGTTTAAAATTAAAGATTTCGAACTCGCTCCTTGGGGGGCACTCGTGCCTTTGGTGAAATCATTTGGCCTAGGCGGAAAAGTGAGCATGGATTTTTCTGCACAAGGGGCAGCACTCGATCCTACAATTGCCCTTGATCTTAAGTTTTCAGAAATTCGTGGGGCCACACCCGAACTTAAAAAACCACTTACTGATTTGAAAGGTGAAGTTCTTGTAAGTGGCAGGGCCTCAGATTTGCTTGTGAAAATTCCGGGTGTTTCTTTGAATTTAGGAAGTTCCGACATTGCAGCTTCAATTGAAGCTCGAGTGGCGCAAATGATTTCTGCACAGGTCTCGGTAAGTTCTAAGAATTTCAATGCCGATGAACTTTTGGGTTTAGAGGCCATCCGAATTGGCGACGAGAAAGAAATAATGGCTGCAGTTAAAAATGCTCCGCCTGCGACTCCCACTCCACCGCCTCCAGCGGCAGGAGCTCCAGTGGCTCCCGCGCCTCCACTTGACGAGTCACTCAGTCAAATGGCTCCCATGATTGAAGAACAGCTGAAAAATCCGATGCTCGACAAAGTTCAGGCAAAAATTTCTGCTGATTTTAAACGTATTCAAGTTTTGGGTGCCGAGTTTAAAGACGCGACCTTCAATATGAGTCTTGGCAATCGAAAACTAACAATGAACAAAACGGGAATTAAAGGCTACGGCGGCCAGGTCACGGCCGAAATGGCATTAGATCTAAATCCCGACGCCTTTGGATATTCCTTCAACACCGGTTTAGGTGGGGTTCGAATCGAAAAAATGACAGGCGTCCACGCTCCAAGCTGGAAGGAAGATCTCAAAGGCGAAATGACAGGTAAGTTTGGGATTCAAGGTATTGGTTTGCGCAAAGAACAACTCGAAAAAAATCTAAAGGGCGGCCTTACCGGAGAACTCATTCAGGGCCAGCTCATTTTGCCGGTAGTGAAAATGGTTACCATGACTTTGGAAGCTCTCCCGAGCCTTAAGGGCGGCGGGTTTAAATTACCAGAAAAGGATAAAT
>CAXNEW010000027.1:0-22437 GCA_964201665.1 Bdellovibrionota bacterium | reverse complement strand
GAACTGTCACATCAAGTTTGTCCATTTCTGAAGCGAAAAATTTCACCAATGAAATTTGGAGTATTGTCAGACGGCTCGACCCACAAAATTTTCATAGTGAAATGACCGTAAATTTTTCGGGCAATATTCAACGCTCTATTGATGAGATTGAAACGGTCAGGAGAGACATCGTCGACACCGCACTCATTTTAGTGGCTCTGATTTTGCTTTGTGTTTATTTCTTTTTTCAAAGTTGGGTTTTGGTTTTTGCACTTTCAATCAATCTTATTTTTGGCTTGGTTTGGACTGTCGGTTTTGCCCAAGTCACTGTGGGATACCTCAACACTCTAACGGCCTTTATGAGTAGCCTCGTCGTGGGCACTGGAATCAACTACGCCTGTATTTTAATTTCTAGATTTCTCGAAGACCGTCGAAAAGGTGCAGGCATTTATGAGTCTTCGACAGAAGCTATTTCAGCCACTTTTTTACCCACACTTGCAGGATCCTCCACAACCGCGCTTTCGTTTTTAGCTCTCATGTTAGCCGACAACAAAGGATTCTCAGAATTTGCAATCATCGGTGGTTTTGGAATTCTTGTTTGCTGGATATTAACCTACACACTTTTGCCGCTGGTGATTTACCATGTTGAGAAGAAATTTTTGGTTTCCAAAGTTGAAACCAACTATTCTGACAAAGTTGGAATTTTTTTAGAAAAATCAGGTCACTGGATTTTGCACAATCGCAAGGTATCGGGATTGGTCTGCTCTTTGTTTTTAGTTTCGGCTGCATTTTTTTCGGGTAGATTTTTTTCAAATCCCTATGAGTATGATTTCAGAAAACTAGGCAATGCTGTTTCTCACAAAAAAAATGGTGCGACCCAATTGAGTAAGCGCATTCAAGCCGATGTTTATAAAAGTTCACTCACTCCCGCAATTGCCCGCCTACAATCCCCTGAAGATGCTAAATCCTTTTGCCCGATGGTCCGAGAACGAGTTTCGCGCATTCCCGCAAATGAGAACGTGGTGGATTCTTGTTTAAGTGTTTTTGAACTTCTTCCTGGCCAAAAAGCAACTGCGGACGAAGGTCCAGAAAAAATCGCTTTGAGAGCTGAAATTCAAAAACTTCTCAAAAACCCTGTTCTTAAATATTCTGATTCGAAGGCTGCCGAGATTCTTTCAGCAATTGCAGTTAGAGGCTCAGCCGTTGCTCCGACCCAGGCCGATTTGCCCAAGCAACTTACAAGTCGTTTTCAAACCCTCGCAGGCGAACCCGGTGTTGTGGCCTATGTTTACGCCAACAATGACAAACCCCTAGAAGACGGTCATCACTTACTCAATTACACCGACACTTTAACGGATATTCCTTTGAGCTCTGGCCGAAAAGCCTCGGCTGCGGGCGAAAATTTTGTACTCGGCGATTTATTAAGGTCTATAAAAATCGATGGCCCCAAAACTTCAATGGCCTCTCTCGCAGGTGTATTATTTTTGGCATTCTTACTTACGGGTGGCTGGATTTCAGGTGTCATAATGGCCTTTTGCCTTCTGTTCACCACGCTGGCTATGTTTGGCATGCAATCACTTCTGGATTTAAAATTTAACTTTCTAAATTTCATTGCACTTCCCCTAACCTTTGGCATTGGGATTGATTATCCCATCAACGTTTTTTCGAGGTTTAAAGAACAGGGTTGGAAGGATTTTCCGAGGGCACTCCGAACCTCGGGCACAGCTGTAATGTTGTGCTCAGCTACAACAATAATTGGTTATTTGACCCTTTTTGAAGCCTCAAACCAGGCGCTGGTGTCTTTTGCGAAATTGTCTCTAATAGGCGAAGCGGCATCGATTTTAGCAACTCTTGTTGCGCTCCCGTTGTTGCTCAGATTGCTCTTTGGCAACAAAGTTACAGGAAGCGGAAACAGTATGCAGGAAAAACCAAAGTTTTTCGCAAAAGTTCTGCCCTTTAAAAAAACAAATTTAGAGGGTTAAAGCGGTCTAGCAAAAATTCAGAGAATGTTTATTTGGATCCTGGAGGAGGGCCGCCTGGGCCGCCGCCGCCTGGACCCGATTTTTGCCTAAACAGAATAATGCCATTGTTCAGATCATAGGGAGAAATTCCAATGGTAACGACGTCTCCAACAATGCATCGAATTTTGAACTGTTTCATTTTGCCGCTGAGTTTAGCGGTAAGCACTTTTCCATTTGAAAGTTCAACCAAATAATTACCCCCGCCTGGGGTGGCTGTAATTTTTCCGTCAACTTTTGCTAGGTCATCTCGTGCCATGGGTGTGAGGTGATATACTGTCGGGCGAGATGGAACGCAACACGCGACTTGAGCAGTATTTCGTAGTTTCGGGCCTTGTGGCCTTACTTATTTGGATTTCTTTCGGATTTTTGGCCCCTATAGTGCTGGGTCTTTTAATGTCCTTAGTTCTGTTTCCGGCCCATGCCTGGGTTTTAAAGAGACTCAAATGCCCGCCCCCCCTAGCTGCTCTCATCATCACTCTAGGCCTCACCTTGGGAGTGATTCTGCCACTGACCTACGTGGGAATTGTTGTTTCCCGTGATCTCATGGGCTTAAGCCAGATTCTTGCAGGAGGTGCCGAGTTTTCTTCTGCCCAAAACGAACCCGCAGTCACGGGATCTCAATTTCAAGACATGTCGGCTTCCGTCCAAATTTTTGTGGCCAAAATTCAAAATTGGATAACCGAAAAGGGAATCTATAAAGTTGTTCCTGGGGGAGTTGAGGGAGTTCAAAAGGGACTTCAGTGGATACTTTCCAGCGTTGGGTCGGCCGTGGCCCCACTTCTTGGGACCCTTGCCAAATCAGCTCCAACTTTGGCGATTGATATTGGTTTTTTCTTAATCGCACTTTTTTATGGTTTTATTGATGGGCCCCGACTCGCTGGATTTTTTAATATTTTGCTGCCCTTTAAGCCTCGGGATTTAGAAAATTTCAGAGAAACCACCCAGCAAATTTCTCGCGGTGTTGTTGCCGGCTCTTTGCTTACAGGACTTTTTCAGGGAACAGTGATCGGACTGGGTTATACAATTTTTGATATTCCGCGCCCTTTCTTTTTTGGAATTTTAACAATGATTTTTAGTTTCATTCCCTTTTTGGGAAGCGCGCCAGCAGGCTTAGGGGCCGTAATTTATTTGATTGTGCAGGACAAAATTGGACCCGCAATTGGAATGGGCATTTTTTTTCTTGTAGCTACTCTTTCAGATAACGTCATCAAGCCCTGGGTTTTAAAAGGCGCCAGCGAAATTCATCCGCTAATTGCTTTGATTAGCGTCCTCGGCGGACTGATGACTTTTGGATTTACGGGGCTTTTTTTGGGCCCGCTCATTGCGGCATTAGCCATATCGGGGCTTAGGATTTTAGCCCAAGCCGATCAGACGCATACCTAGAGCCTATAACGACATTTTGTCTGATCGAGAACTTTCAATGTTTTAAAAGAATCACTAAAAGACGAAGCTCTAGGTCGAGTTTAGGAAAGAAACTCCAAAGGCCAGTGGATCAAAAAAAAACGTTCAAGAAAACTGAGTAAGGCAAATCGAGAGAAACCACCAAAAACAGTGTGACGAAAGAAACCCGTGATTCTGTGAGCGGTCTAGTAATCAAAATGAGTGGATCATTTTTAGTTTGCCATCGGGGCCTTTAAAAAATGGCATTTCAAATTTTATGATCCGCTCTTGCGCCATATTCCAATTACGCTGTTCAAATTCGAAGTTACTTGATTTGTACGAATGATGAATTTCGCAGCTCCATTTTTTTATGATGAGGTCATTGGGTTGCGCCTTTCGAATTTTAAGCCAACCCTTGGGATCGCTCCCATCTAACACAGCCACCCATTCGGCCTCGGGCGCTTCAGTTTTAAGATCCTCTAGCACGATCATGGCTCTGTACTTGGAATAATTGCCAGCAACTACAATAGAATCACCGCCATCACCGCCATCACCGTCTGACCGTTTGCCCTCGGCATGTTCCTTAAATTCACGAAGCACTTTTTCGGCCTTCTCTAAATCACCGCCCAATCTGGCCTGGTCCTCAGTTTCTATTCGATCGCCAATTTTCGCGAATAAATTACTGAGAGCGTATTGTGCTCTGCCAGAAAGATCGTCGCTAAAGCCCAGGAGATTTCCTATTTGATAAGCAAGCTCTTCAGCCCCGGCAGCGGTACCTTCAAAAACAAGTGGTAATTCTTTACCCTCGTTGCGCGAATCTCGAGCCCGGATTGATCCTATGGTTAGTTTCCCAAATTCGTAATCCAGTTCACGTTCGCGAGTGACCCAGTTTGAGAGATTTCGATCTATCGATTTACCAAAGCCTATTTCAAGCGCCGTGGCCGTAGCACGAGCGCGGGTAATATTGGGTGCCGGCTCGACTATGCTTGCGTCGTAAGTATTCAGGCGAGGGTGGAATTTAACCCATTCAGGATTAAACCCCACAATGCTGATATAGGGAGGATTTTCAAGTTGAGCGCGAGCGTAACTTTCATCCATCACAACTGTTGTTACCCCCGTCCAAGTACGCCACCTCAATAACTCGACAAAATGCTCGGGCGCCAAAACGAGAGTAACTTTTTTCCCGGTAGGCCGGGCCAGATGATCAGTCACCTCTGCCTCAAAGGGAATGCCCTTATCTTGAATTAGGTAACGCAGGCTGGGTTGGTGCGTAAGCCCCTCTGGATAGTGTTGGGCAAAAGCAGTCGAAAAAGCCAAAAGAACACCCAATGGAGCCAGAAATTTCATTAAAACTCCTTATCTTGGCGGTTAGCTAATTATTATTATGCATCATGTCAAGTTCTTTCGCCAAAAACAAAAGCTAAGCGGTCTGCCGGTGCGTGAAAGCGCCAGGCGCCTCTCCGATACAAATGACACCCTTTTTTGGGGAAAGTTTTCTAAGGTTTGGGGTCGAGCCAATCCGATTGACTCAGGCTTATGTTTCCACTACCCCTCGGGGCTCTGATGAGAAATCTCAAGAAAAAAGTTCCTGCCTTTCAATTGTTCTTTTCTTTGGTCCAAATTTTGTTTCTAGGATTTTTGCTCGGGTCTCGAGTTTCTCTTGCGGAAAGACAACTCTGCCTCACTCAGCTTGAGGCCATTTTTAGCGCCGAAAGACCCCAATGGACCCAACTTAATTTTTCAGGGAGTTTGGTAGATTTTCAGTTAACGAAAAATGTTTATAGGGCTTTGAGAATATTAGAACTCGAAAATGCCTTTGCACCCGTAGCCAAGCTCATCTCCCTGGCCGATTTATTCAACAAAAAAGATCCTAGATTAAAAGCCCTGGGTAAATTTAAAAAATTAGAAAAACGAGAGTATTCCTTAGAGCTTTCAAAAACGGTCAAAAAAACCTTTGAAGTTTTTGAATTTCAGTTAGGAAAAAATAACTTCATACAAATAAAACTCCCCATCGAAGGAGATTTTGTTAATGTGAGTTCGGGCCTCTTTGGAGACACTTGGGATCTTCTTCTTAAGAACAACTTCAAAGAAGTAGAGCACGAAGGGCGAACGGTGATTGCCCTTCTCCCCGATCTTGATCCAACCCAAGGCCCTTGGGTGGAAAGCTTCGATGAAATCGCAAAAGATCCGCGGCGCTTTATGATTCCTACGTATTCAGTTCAAAGGATTTCGGTTTCGCAGTTGACTTCGATTATGGCCTTACTGAAAAAACTTGGCGCGACAAGTGATATGAATTTCCAACTCTGGCGAGAAAAAACCAGCGTTTTTGAAATTGAAGAAAATCTAATGAACCTTAGATTTTTAGGCGCCCGTGATATGAGTCCACTGAGTCGTGTATTTGCAAGAAGCAAGGTTAGCAATAAATTCGATGTTGAAGATGGCGACAGACTCGTTTTAAGGGTGTCTCAAAGCCCACTGAAAATTTGGTTTAAAAATAGTGATGGCAAGGCCATTGTTTTTGAATTGAATCAAAATGGGAAAGGTTTAAGGCGAATTTATTTCAATCCCACCCTTTATTCTGTGGGACCGCACAAGGGCAAACTCAAGAGCTTCGACGGTTCACTTACTTTTTGGCGAGGGAAACCCGTAAGCGAAGAGGGCAGGCTTGATTTAAATTCCCTTTCGGGTTGGATTCACGACCTCGATATCACCCTTCGAAAAGCCGAGCAGTTTAATCAAACGGACTGATCTGGAAATAGTTAAAAATAGTAATGGAAGCCTAGTGACCCTGCGATGCCTCCAAAAAAATCGCGCATGTTTATGAGGTATTGCAGCTGCCCTGTCATGGCCAGCCCCGACTCATGTTGGTATAAAACTCCGATTGCTGGGTACACTAAATGAATGCGTTGGTTGCTTGAGAGTCTTCCGTAACGATCCAAGAAAAAACGTTGAGCTAAATAAGAAGGCGCGAGTTCCTGTTCGTTTGATGGGGCTCTACCTAGAAACCAGTTAGCATAACCAAACTGCAAAAAAGTATTAATTTCTTCGCCCTGTCTTAAATAAAAGCGCCCGTGAAGGCCCCATGTGGAGTAGGACATTCCTGTGCCAACCCCTCCACCAATGGCAAAATCATCGTTGATACCAAAATCAATCTCAGTTGCAAAAATTCCATAGGCGCCCGCTCCTACAAAACCTAAACCAAAAATGCGATCCCCCGAAAATCCTTTGCCTCGCCTGAGTGAATCTCGACTTTTAAACTTGGCGGCTAAATTGGCTCTTGAACTTTTTTGCGGATCATAACGTTTTTCATTTTCCTGGATTTCATTTAGTGGAGTCACATTCTGCACATCGGGCTGGGTTTCAGCGGCCGTTTGCAAACCCTTCTCGACTCTTTCAACTTCGCTTTTAAGCCGCAAATCTTTTGATTCAGCGCTAGCCTTGAGTGATTTGGGCGGCGGCTCCATAACTCGATTTCGCTTATCAAAGACCTCAGCCGCTCTCTGATTCAGATTTGCTGCTTCGGCGACCCTAACCGCTGAGCCCACCAATACTAAAATTCTAAGAGATTGTTTCATAATACCCCCGAACGTTATTGTTCAGTCCCTTCGACCCTACGTGAACTGAAGTTCACCTTAATTCCATCCTCCAACATGAGCCTGCGAATATCGGGCAAACCGATTTTGTCAGCTTTTTGAAGGATTCTCTCGATTCGATCCCATGAGGGCTGACCACCATTTTGGGCAATGTAGACACTGGCTTCTTTGAGATTTGTAACTAATATTTTGAGATCTGCACTCGTCACTGAAAGATTTGCAATCAAAGCAGATATTTGTTTTTTCTGTTCGGGCGACATTCCACCTAATATTTTTGAAAGATTTTTTGAAAGCTCGTTTAAGGTTTGAAAAATTTCTTTAAGGTCGGCCTTGTTGTCTCCCCAAAACTCTCGAAGATCACCGAAAATTCCGTATCCCTGACTTAGAAGTTGATCAACTCGGGGTGGATCAACTCCTCTGAAACTAAACCCTCGGTTTACCTGGGCCCCCGTGCCAGGTACCACTTCCACATATCTCTCTCCAATAATTCCCGCGAGGTTAATGTAGAATTTTGAGTCCTCGGTAATCTGCTTGAGAGCCTCTTTGCTGATCTCAAGTTTCATCCTCAAGTGGGTCGAAGCTGAAGCAGAAGCTGGTGCGTCAGCGTTTCCATCGGAATCTGTTTCAACAGGCGATTCTTTGACAAACTTAATCTCAGTTACTCGACCAACTTTAATTCCCGACAAACGAACTGTACTTCCGCGCTCGATGCCACCGGCAAAATCATAATAAACAAAAATATTTTTTGAAGGCCCCAAACCAAAGGCCCCCATCCAGTAAGCAAAAACCATTGATAATACGATCGCGAGTACAAACAGGGCCGCAACAAGCCTTTGCTTTTTCTTAAGTTCGTTTTTCTCGGCCTGCTCGATATCCATAGATCTTCAGTATGCCGGTAAAATGAAAGCTCACCAAGTCCGACACCGAATCTCCCACATTTTTGACGAATCTTTGGAGTCATTCGGAAGCGAGACAAGGCAAGCAATTCGAATAGGAGTTTGGGGATCGTCTTGAATCTTGTGCAAATTCTTCAATTTTTTTTCTTCGTTTGAAATTATAGGTACAGCATCGCCCGACAAATGTACTCGGCAGGTTGCACAAACCCCATCACCGCCGCAACTTCGGGGAATCGGAATTTTTTTGCGCGACAAAAAAGCCAAAAGATTGGCGCCACGGTCCTGGTCAGTAAATTCAAACTCAAGGTTGAGTTGTGGCAGTCGAATCATCATGAGTTTTCATCATAACTCCCAAAATGGATTCTGCCAGAAATCCCCACAAAAATGAGAAAACGTGAATCCAATAGAGCATCGGGGCCTCGCTCAGAGGAGGAGTTAAAAACAAATTGCCAACCATGAGATAAAAAAACCAGAAAAACAAATGGACATAGCTGGGCACCAAATAAACGCGAAACCATTTGAAACCAAAAACCAGGGTCTCTACATTTCCCCAGATTTCACGACGCATGTAGATTCCTAAAACCACCCCCACCAAGGCTTCACCCAGGCTCAAATCAAATTGGGCATGGGGATGTAACAGAAAATAGGTTTTTCCACTCAAAAAGGCCCCTAAAAATCCCACGAGCAAGGGAATGACTAAACCTCGACGTTCAAAAACGGCGGCACCAAACACCCATAAATAAATAATATTTGAAACCAAGTGAATTCCAGTTGGAAAATGAAAAAACGAAACCTCACTTAAATTTGGAATAAAAAAGACCCCTAAAAAAACTAAGCAAAGTAAAAGGGTGAATATCGGAAATTTTTTCAGACCGAGCTCTGTGCGAAGTGGAATCATTTGGCTTCGAGCAGTACCACTGAAATATTATCTTCCCCCCCGAAAAGATTCGCCAAATTCACCAAATTCACAGTTGCCTCGGCCAACGAAAAGTTCTGAAGAACTTGAGCTATTTGCTCATTGTTGACCATTCCTGAAAGACCATCGCTACACAAAAGATATCGATCACCAAGTTCCACTTTTCGACTAAAAATATCGACCCGAACAAGGCGTTCATAACCGACACTTCGAGTGATGACGTTTTTTTGAACGAAGGGGGCGTTTGCTTCTGAAATCAAACCGGCCTTTATAAGTTCGTAAACCTGCGAGTGGTCTTCAGTGATTTGATACAACTCCCCCTGCCTAAACAGATAACAGCGAGAGTCCCCAACTTGGGCAATATGTAGCCATTCTGAATCAAGCGCTACTGCAGTCAAAGTTGTACCCATTCCGGTCAAATGTGCATTGGCCTGTGATTGTTCAAAAATCACCTGATTACAAAAATTAACGGCATTTTCGAGGCGTTCAGGGACAGGGGAATTTTTGTGTTCTTTGAAAATTTTTTCTAGAGTTTTAACGGCAAGGGCTGAAGCGACTTCGCCACCACTGTGCCCACCCATTCCGTCGGCAACAGCAAACACACCGAGCGACTCATTGATCAAAAAGGAATCCTGATTGTTACTCCTTTTTTTACCCACATCGCTTCGGGCAAAAACCTCAAAACGAAATTTATTTTTAAGAGAAAGACTCATTCAACCCCTACTAAGGGAACATTGTCACATAGAAGACTTGGACACGCCAGTCGCCCGCGAACGGTTTGGTCTCGGCCAACCCCCACCACCCTAGCCAAAAGTTGTTCTGGACTTAGGGAACAAACCATTGGGGCCACTGCATACGAAAACTTACCCGCTTCCCACCAACTTCCAGAAAAAATCCAAAAACCCTTTCCTTGACTTGATTTTACAAACTGAGCCCCTGAAACCCGAAGGCCCCGAGAAATATTCTTTTCCAAATCAACTCTATCCCGAATACCGGGCTCTAAATTCAAATTGTGATAGCCAATGAGGGGTGCATGTTGGCCCCAAAGCCTTCGGGCAAACCCTCCCACATAAAGGGGATGACTGGTCAACTGTCTCAAGGTGGCAGGAAGAGCGCACACCTCGCCTCGCTCAATGAGCAAGGTCCTTTGCGTCGGCGTTCCCTCGTCATCCCAAAGCGTACTGCCCACTTTTTTATTTACATGGGGGTCATCAAAAAGTGTGATTTCTTTTGAGAGCTTTAGACCCGAGGCCAGTTCAGGGGGTTTTCGAGTCCAAGACTTAAAAAACTCTCCTAGTATTTTTACCCCAACGTGAGGCGAGAAAAGCACAGGGCACTGCATAGATTCCAGTGACCGAGGATCTTTGAGTTCAACAAGATTCTGAATGGATTCTTTGCCAACTCTTGTCCAATCCAAATCTAAATAGTGGCCCTCATGTGCGGTCGCCTTGGAGGTCAACAGATTTTCTTTATTTTTGATACTGGCTTTAGCCTCCACCAAAACTTCTGAAGATTTGCGCGAAAGCGCCTTAGGTATTCCCATTTGCCAAACAAAAATCTCCTGCTGGCGTTCAAAATAGCAAGCGGTTGAAAGGGAGGCATCAGGCTCAGACAGTTGGGATTTAAGACTTTCTCGTAAATTCCAAGTTCTTTGAACTTTTTCTTCAAGCGGAACGTCTTCAATACCGGAATCCGAAAAATTTTTACTTTCACTTTTCAAAAAAACTCGACCCATCTGAATGGAATGAGAATTCCCGGGAATTTTATCAAGATCTTTGTAAACAGATTGTATTTGAGACAAATAGGCTTCTGAATCATCCGGAACCAACCAAAGAGCCCCCGTTTGATCGTTTTTTGAAAGGCGAACTTGAGCCTCCAGCCCCTCTGAGCGAGTGAACTCCACCCCCTGCCCCGTCGAGGCCCGAATACGCAGTTGACGAGAACGCCGTAAAAAAATATCCGCGGTTTTGAGACCCTTCAATGAGGATATGTGGGCTCTAAGGGTTTCGAGTAAACCTAAAGAATTCATCTATGAAGGCCCAGCTGAGTCGAGCCTTGGTCCACTCGCCAAAAGCTCACGCGCGAAATTTTGGGCAGCATCAATATTTTCTCCACCCAGCATTCGAGCAATTTCACTTTCGCGTCCGACATGATCAAGGGGAGAAACAAAAGTTCGTGTTCGTCCTTTTTGGGTATTTTTGGAAATTAAAAACTGCTGATGCGAAAAGGCTGCAATTGAAGCCATATGTGTCACAACAAGGACCTGATTGGCTTGAGATAATTTGCGCAATCTTTTGGCAACTTTGAGGGCGGCATTTCCACCAATTCCTGAATCAATTTCGTCAAAAAGATAGACTCCAATCTCTGATCGACCCGCAACTAAATTTTTGAGGGCCAGTAAAATCCGAGACAACTCACCACCGCTTGCCACCTTGGCAAGGTTTTTGGGAATTTCTCCAGGATTTGCAGAAAATTGAATTTGGATTCGCGTTGTGCCTCTGGGGCCGAAACCCTCGAGCTTAATAGTTTCAACCGAAATCTGCGATTTTTCTAGGCCGAGTTCGCGGATATCCTTTGACCATCTCTGTGTCATCTCGCGGGCAGACTCGCTTCGGCGTTTATGTAGTTTTTCGCTGCGTAACAAGATATTTTTTTGAAGGGCAGAAAACTCTGCAACTAAGTGAGCTTTTCGAGAATCCATATTCTCAAGGGCACCGAGTTCGGCGGTCCAATCGGCCTGCATTTTCACAAGTCGATCATATTCACAATTGTGTTTGCGTTTAAGCCTTTGTATTAGGCTTAACTTTTGAGCCGCATTTTCGAGTTCACTTGGATTAACTTCAAGAGAGTTTTCGATTTTTGCAATTTCAGATTCTAACAAATCTATTTGCGTTACAAGACTTTCTGAAATCTCGAGGGCTCTATGAAAATCATCTCCTAGATTTTGATGGACCCTCAATTCACGAACAATTTTTTGAGACAACTCAACAAGGCCCCAGGTTGCAGAATTCGTTTCAGAGCTTTCGGCCCCCTGAACCCAGTTTCTTAGCCTTGTGCAAATATTTTTGAGTTTTTCAATATTACCTAAACGAGCTTTAATTTTTTCAAGATCGGCTTCACTCGAACTATTTTTTGATTCAATTCCAGCTTTCTCGAGTTCCTCTATCTGAAATTTCAAAAAATCAATACGGGCTGACCGAGTCATTTCGCTTTTTTCAATTTCTTCGAGTTCTTTTTTGAAATGATTATAAAGTTCAAAGGCTTCATTGTACTCAGCCAATTCTTCAGTGAGCCCACCGAAGTTATCAATAATTTTTAATAAATAGTTTTCATTGTTTAGTTTTAAAAATTCGTGTTGCCCCGATACTTCGACCCAGGGGCTTAAATACTGAGAAAGTTGGGATCTCGTGGCCGCACGCCCCTGAATCCAAATTCGATTTCTTGAAGCATCGGTTGAAGATATTTCCCGTCTGACAATTAATTTATGACCGTCCTCGGCATTCACCTCAAACCCGGCATCGTTCAACGTTTCAATGAGTGCGCTGTTTTTTGAGAGATCAAAAACCCCTTCGATTTCTGCCGACTTAGACCCTGATCGAACTTTATCCGTTTCGGCCTTTGCTCCTATGAGTAGCGAAATGGCGTCGACAAGTAGACTTTTACCGGCTCCTGTTTCGCCGGTGAAAGAAACAAACCCAGACTCCAGACTTAATGAAACATCTTCAACCAAAGCCCAATTTCGAATGTGAATTTCTTTCAACATACCCTTAGTCCGAATGCCTTTTTTCGTTTCCAATCAGATCGCCCCCGTACTTCAATTTTTTTCGAAGTTGCTGAAAATAGCTACGGGGGGAAACAGTTTTCATTTGTGGAATGATCCAGCGCACAGCCTGCCGCGCCCTGCGCAGTTTCAAAACAGAACCCGAATGAAGTTCTTTTTGGTACTGCCCATCACAAGTTAAAAAGAGAGTTGATTTTTCTTCTAAAATATCAATTTCAATTTCAGACTTGGAATCAAGAACCAGTGGACGCTGACTCACTTCATGGGGACAAATTGGAGTCACAATCACAACATTAAGAGTCGGTTGAACCACGGGGCCCCCAGCACTTAAAGAATAGGCCGTCGAACCCGTGGCCGAGGAGCAGATCAAACCATCACCTCGCATGCGCGCCAAGAGGAGCTCACCATTGACGTGCATTCTTAAAAGAATCATTCGAGAAAGCGGCCCCTTTGAAATTACGAAATCATTGAGTGCCCACAAAAACTCTCCATTGAGTTCGATTTCGAGTCCCCAACGCTCTTCTTCCTTAAAATTTCCCGCAGACAGGCAATCAGCCAAATCCTCAGAAAAAACTTCCAAGGCATTTCCCGTTTCTAGCGGTAGTGCAAATGGAGGCAGAAATCCTAAACCTGAGCTCAAATGCAAAGCTAAAAAGTGTGTTTTAAATCTATTTTCGCCAAGGCGCCGCAGAGCTGAAAGCGAAGTCCCATCGCCACCAATTCCAATGGTAAATTCGAAATTTTGACTGGGATCGGGGTCGGCATCAAAGGAAACTTCAAATCCCCTTTTGGAAAATGAATTTAAAAATGCCCTCTCAACTTCAGATCGAATCGAGGCCGACTCTTTTACCCGAATCCAAATCTTGGCGTTTTGACCCACAAACGAACCTCATCACGATCCTTCAGTGGCTGCAAGGAAAGCACTACTACCGCTGTGCATAAAACCAAAAAAAACTTCTTTTTGTCACCACAACCGCCTAAAGAGTGGAGGCTAAAGAATCGGAGTGATAGGGTCAAAATTTATGTTGATTGCGCAGGCCCTTAAGAGGGTCATTGGTACCAAAAACGACCGCGAAATTAAAAAACTTATTCCTCGGGTTCAAGAAATTAATAAACTTGAATCTGCCATTCGCAAGCTTAGCGACGCCCAACTCCAGGCTAAAACTGGCGAGTTTAGAAATAAACTTGATCAGGGTGCGCCCCTAGATTCGATTCTTGTGGAAGCCTTTGCCGTCTGTAGAGAAGGCGGAGCGCGGGCCTTAGGAATGCGGCATTTTGATGTGCAGCTCATTGGCGGCATGGTTTTGAACGACGGAAAAATTGCAGAAATGAAAACCGGCGAAGGGAAAACCCTTGTCGCAACATTGCCCTCCTACCTAAACGGACTCGCCGGAAAAGGCTCTCACGTGGTCACCGTTAACGACTATTTGGCCAAGCGCGACTCTGAGTGGATGGGCCGTCTACACCGATTTTTAGGTTTAAACGTGGGCTGCATCATCAATTCCATGAATGATACCCAGAGAAAAATTCAATACGGCTGCGATATCACCTACGGCACCAACAATGAATTTGGTTTTGATTATTTGCGCGACAACATGAAACCTGGTCTGGACATGTATGCTCAGCGAGATCCTTTTTTTGCCATTGTCGACGAAGTTGATTCTATTCTTATTGACGAAGCCCGAACACCGCTGATTATTAGCGGCCCCTCAGATGACAAGCCTGAACTTTACAATGTGGCTGACAAAGCTATGCGATCCCTCAAAAAGGATACCGATTACACCCTTGACGAAAAAAATCGAAATGCCACGCTCACTGAAGACGGTGTGCTTAGGTTAGAGGGTCTTCTCAAAGTTGAAAATCTTTTTTCTCCTGAAAACCTCGAACTTGTTCATCATGTAAACGCTTCGCTTCGTGCTCATTCAGTTTTCAAAAAAGATATCGATTACGTTGTTCGTGACGGCAAAGTTGTCATTGTTGACGAATTCACGGGTCGCCTTATGGCGGGCCGAAGGTGGTCAGATGGGCTTCATCAAGCCATTGAAGCTAAAGAGGGCGTCAAAATCGAGGCCGAAAACCAAACCCTCGCGACTATCACCTTACAAAATTATTTTCGCATGTATCCCAAGCTTTCGGGCATGACCGGAACCGCCGACACTGAGGCCGCAGAATTTAAAAAAATCTATAATCTTGATGTTGTTGTAATTCCTCCAAACCGACCCATGGTTAGAAAAGATCACAACGATCTGGTCTACCGCAACGAAGCCGGTAAATACCGTGCAGTTATAGATGATATTAAAGAAAAACATGAGTTGGGCCGACCTGTTCTTGTCGGCACTGTGAGTATTTCAAAAAGCGAACGAGTTTCAAAACTTCTGACTCGAATTGGAATTCCACATAATGTTTTGAATGCTAAAAATCATGAGCGCGAGGCTGAAATTATTGCTTCTGCGGGCCAAGGCAAAGCTGTAACCATTGCTACAAATATGGCAGGTCGAGGTACCGACATTGTTTTGGGCCATGGGGTTAAAGATTTTGGCGGCCTTCATGTGATCGCAACCGAAAGACACGAATCCCGCCGTATCGACAATCAATTGCGAGGACGAGCAGGCAGGCAAGGTGATCCGGGCTCGAGTCAATTTTACCTGTCGCTCGAAGACGACTTGATGCGAATTTTTGCAAGCGACCGAGTCATTGCCATTATGGATAAACTCGGAATGGAAGAAGACGTTCCCATCAGTGATCGTCTCGTGACCCGATCAATTGAAGGGGCTCAGAAAAAAGTGGAAATGCACCACTTTGATCAACGAGAGCAGCTTTTAAAATATGACGATGTTCTGAACAAACAACGAGAAGTTATTTACTCGATGCGACGCCTTGTTCTTGAAGGCAAAGAAACGCGCGCTTTAGTTGAAGACTTAACTCGAGAGTTTTGTACCGATATCGTTTACCAATTTTGTCCGCCCAAAGAAAATGCTTCGGGGTGGGATTGGAAGGGCCTCGCAGATGCCATTCGATCCTCTTTAGGTTTGGGACTTTCAGAAAACCAAATTGAAGATTTTAAAAAAGCTCGCCACACGTCGGGTCACGCGGCCAATGATCTTTTAGAGCGCGTTTTGGGCTTAGCTAAAAACTTTTATTCCGAAAAAGAAAAGTCTTTAGGCGAATCTATGATGCGCGATATTGAAAGATTTTTTCTTATTCAAAGTATTGATCATCATTGGCGGGAACACCTTTTGGCCATTGACCATCTCAAAGAAGGCATTCACCTCAGAGGCTATGCCCAAAAAGACCCCCTTGTTGAGTACCGAAAAGAAGGTTTCGAGCTCTTCAAAATGTTGGATCGAATTATTAAACAATCAGCACTGACTCGAATTTACACAGTTCGTCCCGTGAGCCGAGAAGAGCAAGACGAGCAACGTCGTGCCTCCGAGGATGCCAGGCAAAAAGTTCTTGATACGATGAAGCTCCAAGGCCCCACACTCGACATGAATGATTCGCGCACTGAGGAGACCCCGCAAACCGCAGCTGTCGAGTTAAACGGGGCCCCTGACCCCCGAAAAGCTCAAATTGAGCGGGGAATTTCCGCAGCCCAGGCTTTTATGAAAAAATATCAAGAGCAAAAATCTAAAGAGCTTGAAAGTGCAAAAGCTTCAAGATCACTGGAACCCAGTGAGGCTACAGGCTCACAAACTCAGGTACGTGATCAACCTAAATTGGGGCGAAATGATCTTTGTCACTGCGGCTCAGGAAAAAAGTTCAAACACTGCCACGGAGTTTAACTTTTTTCCTTGCCAGATGTTTCGTTTTTCAAGTTCGGCGTCAAACCATGAAAAAAACTTTGTCTTATCAGACACCCAATCGGGAGCCACGAGGGATTTGGAATCCGTCTCACCCGTGATTCTGTGAATTTCAATTTCTGGTGGGAGGTTTTCAACCATCTCGATTATTAAATTTCCGTATTGTTCAAAGCTCATGAGGGGGAAGCGATCCTTCAAAAACAAATGAGCAAGCTTTGTGCCCTTAATGACATGAAGCATTTGAAGTTTAATTCCGCGCGAGCCGCATTCAACTGCAATTCGGTTAGTCTCTTTCATTTCACTTTCTGACTCGCCTGGAAAACCTAAAATAACATGAGAGACGACATAAATTCCGCGACTTGTTAGAAGCTTCATTGCCTTAAAGTAATCTTCAAGAGTTTCTTGGCGATTGACCCACTCGAGTCGATTTTGGAAAGCACTTTGTAGGCCTAATTCCACAGTAAAGTAGGGCAGTTTTTCAGAATACTCGGCCAAAAAATCAGCCTTTTCTTCATCCAAACAATCGGGGCGCGTGGCAATACTTAGGCCCACAATGTTTTCGTCGACTAAGGCAGCATCATAGCGCGCTCGCAGTGTCTCAACCGGAGCATAGGTATTGGTGAAGGCCTGAAAATACACAATTTGCTTTTGAGCCCCATAACGCCTACGCACAAACTGGCGTCCCTTTTGAATTTGATCAAGAATACCTAACTTGGGGTCCTGGTTCGGAGCTAGCGACCCCTCTTGAGAGCAATAGGCACATCCCCCCCATCCCTTGGTCCCATCGCGATTAGGGCAGTCAAAGCCTGCGTCTACGCCAACTTTGTAAACAATTTCACCGAACCGATCCAGGAGTCGATCCTTGAAATAATTCCATCGTTCACGCCTCTTCATACTGTTGACACACTGAATAAAGAGCCTTAGCCCCTTTTTCAAGCCAAATATGACTGAAACTGAAAATGATTTTGTGTGGATTAAAACCCGGGATGGCTTCCCAACCCTTTGGAATCAAAACTTAGGAGAATCGTACCGTTCTTTAAAGGGCGCTTTTATTGAATCTTGGCATGTCTTCGTGGAACCCGCCCTTAAACACCAAATTAATTCAACTTTGGCCCGAACAGCGGTGGGTGAATTTGGTTTGGGCGCGGGAACCAACTGGGTCTTATGGAATTTGTCTCAAAAATTTTTGAACCTGAAAGTAGTTCCCTATTTTTGTGTCGAAAATGACCTCAAAAGTTTTCATTTAGGCCGGCAAAAATGGATCGACCTCGAAAAAGAAATAAATATATTTATGCGTACAAAACTCATTCAAGAAAAGTTTTTAAATTCAGAATTTCCCCAAAAAAATTTTTCAATTGCTGACTTTCCCGATCCTAACGTATCGTCATCCTTAGCGGAATTTTATAAAAATAATTCCAAAGTCGACTTATGGTTTCATGATCCTTTTGGATTTGACGTTAATCCTGAAGGATATTCCGAAGAAACACTCGTTCAATGCAAACAACTTTTAAATACACAAGCTCGAGCCTTTTCATATGCTTGTAATTCTAAGTTTCAAAAATCTTTAAAGTCGGCGGGTTTTGATTTTGAGCTTTTGCCAAGTGATCCCCAGGGCAAGCTTAAGCGCGAAAGAATCGAGTTTTTCGCAGCCAAGGGCTCATAAGCGAGTGTCGTGATTCATACACTCTAGCGGCCTCGAGTTTTTGTTTAATAACTAAAGCTCAAATCAAACTGCCCCTTATTTCGTCGATGTCCGGAAGTAGAAATTCCGGCCTTGCCAACAAAATAAGCGATACTGGCCTGCCAACCAGGGCGCGGCTGAAACCCAACTCTAAATCGATGAGAATTTCCATCTACGCCATAACCCACAAGAGAATCTCCATCTGCAAGTGCGCCAACAAGGGAGTCTTTTTCTAAAAATCGAAAATCATAGTTGAAAAACCATTCACCAAGGGACTTTGTATCCCCCCATCTTAGGCCCACTAAATAGGCGCGATTTTGCTGTGAGAGTGCCGAGTTAAAAACATATTCAGAGGTCAAACCGAGAGGACCTAAAAAACTTTTTAATGAAATATCCCCACCGACATTAACCGTTTTGTAATCATGAACATAAGTTGAGTCGACGACACTATTGCCTGCGGCCTTTTGTCCTACAGGTGTTCGCCCCTTAAGGCCCACAAAGGCGGAGTGCCCTAGGCCTAGGTTCCAATCCCAGTCGCCGTAACTCACCCCATAGCCTAAAGAAGTTTGATCGAGATAACTTTGCGAATCTCGGCGAGCCAAATCCTGCTTCAAAATATAGGTTCCCACTGAAATAAAGAGTGGCATTTCAGAGAAAGTTACCTTTCCCGCAATCCCATCTAAATTAAGATCTGTATCCCACTGAAGATCTGAAGCTTTTGGAATAAAAGCCAGAGAAGGAGCCCGTCCTAAATAAATAACAGTTTTGATACTGTCGACCTCGTCAATTCCAAAATCCACAAAAGCCCGATCGAGTTTAAGAGTCCAGTTTGCAAAATCATTTCCTAAATCGGAGTCGCCTAATGTGTGTTGGGTGCTGGTACGGCCACTGCCGGTAGCCAAACGAAATTCAGTTTGCACCTGATTTTTCAACTTGAAACGACCCCCAAATCTAAAGAGTCCCCGATGATAGCTTTGATTAACCGGACTTCCTTGTGCAACATCCGGAATTTCAAAACGATACCGAAAATCAGAATTCAGATCGAAATTTTCTGTTATTTTTTCGCCCCGGACAGGAAAAGATAAACACCAAAAAGTGAGTAAATAACAAACCCATTTAATTTTAAACATGGTTATCCTTCAATCCATTTCAAATCAGCCTTTAGAGACAGGGTAACTGAGCGTCTTTTTTTGACAAAATCGGATTCTGAATAGGCCATTCAATTTTTAACTTGGGATCAGACCACAAGAATCCTGCGTCGGCCTCGGGGTGATAAACCTCCGAGCACTTATAATAAAAATCAGCCTCGTCAGAGAGTACACAAAATCCATGTGCAAAGCCTTTGGGTATAAACAGACTTAATCCGTTGGAATCGCTTAGCTCCACTCCAAAATATTTTAAGTAGGTCGGCGATTTCACTCGCAAATCGACAGCCACATCCCAGACACGACCTCGAGTGACTCTTACGAATTTGTCTTGTTCAAAGGGAGGTTTTTGAAAATGGAGGCCTCTTAAAACATTTTTTTTGGAGTTCGAAAAATTATCTTGCACAAACAAGCAATCAACACCGAGTTTGCGTAATTTTTCTTCATGAAATGTTTCAAGAAAAAAGCCTCGATCATCACGAAACACGGGATGCTCGACCAGAATGAGTCCAGCGATTTCAGTAGGAATTGCCTTCATATATAAGTCTTAAAGGCCCGCTAGTTTTTCTTGAGCAATCCGATTGAGGTATTTGCCATAATTGTTTTTTGAATAATTCGAAGCCAACTTTAGCAATTGATCTTTGTTTATAAATCCCAAACGAAATGCGATCTCTTCGGGGCAACCCACCTTGAGGCCCTGCCTTTTTTCAATAACAGAAATAAAATTTGAAGCCTCAAGTAAACTTTCCTCAGTTCCTGTATCAAGCCAGGCGATGCCACGACCTAAAAGATCAACTCTTAGGCTTCCCTCTTTTAAATAAACTTTATTGAGATCAGTAATTTCCAACTCCCCACGTGGAGAGGGTTTTAAAACTTTTGCTTTTTTCGAAGCCGTCGGATCATAAAAATAAATTCCTGGAACGGCAAATGATGAGGGAGGATGGGTAGGTTTTTCAATAAGATCTAAAACCTTTCCACTTGGATCAAAATCAACAACGCCATAGCGGTGAGGGTCTTGTACGGGATATCCAAAAATCAAGGCACCGTTTTTTAAATGAGTCGCGGCTGTGAGTTTTTCCGTCAATCCATGACCATAGAATATATTGTCCCCAAGAATCAGGCACGACGAATCCCCGCTCAAAAAATCCTCCGCCAATATGAGTGCCTGGGCGAGGCCCTCAGGTCGGGCTTGCTCTTGGAATTTTAACTTAATTCCCCACTGAGAGCCGTCACCTAAAAGCTTTGAGAATTTTGGCAAATCCTCTGGGGTTGAAATTAAAAGAATCTCCTTTAGGCCAGCTAACATGAGAGTTGCGAGGGGGTAGTAAACCATGGGCTTATCGTAAACCGGCATCAGCTGTTTACTGTTTACCAGGGTCATGGGGTGAAGCCTTGTGCCCGACCCTCCTGCTAAAATAATACCTTTCATGTACCAACCTCCATAAGCCAAATTGAGAATTAAACCACTCGACAGACTAAGACAATCCACATAGTTTTTAGGGTGTGAATCTTCTTGTAACCGGGTCGGCAGGTTTCATTGGTAGCGCCTTTGTAAGAATGCTTTTGGGCAAACCCATGAGTTCGAGTGTCCTGCCGCAAGTTTCTCAGGGTGATCGTATTGTGAGCCTTGATTTACTAACCTACGCCGGCACCCTCGAAAATCTTAAACCCATAGAGAGTGATCCTCGTCATCAGTTTGTAAAAGGCGATATTGCGGACCCCAAATTGGTTCGTGACCTTGTTCGAGAGTATCGCATCGACACCATAGTTAATTTTGCAGCTGAAAGTCATGTGGATCGAAGCATTGCTGGGGCAGGTCCCTTTGTTCACACCAATGTTTTGGGGACTGTTAATCTTTTAGATATTTCCCGAGAAAACAATCTCAAATTTGTACAGGTTTCAACTGACGAAGTTTATGGGAGCCTTGGTGAGACCGGCACCTTTATTGAGACCACCCCACTCGCACCGAATTCTCCCTACTCGGCCTCAAAGGCCGCAGCCGATTGTTTTGTTCGCTCCTATCACGAGACACATAAAATCTGGTGTGTGACCACGCGCTGCTCAAATAATTACGGCCCCTACCAATTTCCTGAAAAATTCCTGCCACTTTCAATAACCAACCTCATGAGAAATAAAAAAATCCCCCTCTATGGCACCGGAAAAAATATCCGAGACTGGTTACATGTAGAAGACCACTGCGAGGGAATTTGGCTTGCACTGACCAAAGGCAAGTCCGGAGAAATCTACAATTTTGGTGGATTTGGCGAAAAGAAAAACATTGATGTTGCTTATGAAGTGTTAGCTGCGTTTTCTCGAAAACCTGACGAGGGTTTAGATTTTGTTGCTGATCGCAAGGGTCACGACTGGCGCTACAGCATGGACTCCACCAAGGCCCAAAACGAACTCGGATGGAAACCCCGATGGAGTTTTGAAGACGGCCTTAAATCCACTCTTGATTGGTACAAGTCTAATATTGCGTGGTGGGAATCAAAAATACCGCGTCGTTAAATAAAAAATAGTTAAAAAAAGTTTCCCTAAATTTTACTTTTCCATTTTCTGAAAAAATAAATTCAGTTCTTCCTTTTTCAATTCACGAATGAGATAAAATTGATTGTCGCCAAAAATATCCGAGCCTCCCACATTTAGAGCTGGATCAGGTCTAACGTATACAACTTGAATCTGAGAATGAGAAAAGAAGGGTTTGCTTTCTTTAAGTGCGTCCTGCAGCTGAGGTAAAAGGTCGTTACCCAGTTGATTAAACGTATTAAAAAAGTGTTGGTCCTTCCGATGCTTTTTCCAAAATACGAGATTAATTTTTAAATTCCCAAGTTCAAAAATTCCTTCGGGGTGTAGTGTTGCAATATTTTGGGCTGCTTCATTTTCTTCCACTGTTAAATCAGGGGAACGGTTTTCTATCTCAATTTCAACGATTGGCGAAATCATGCCAGAAAGAAGATCAAGCCCAATTTGTGTATCGTAAATTTGATAATTCGGCGGGATAGGAGTGTTGTAAGAATTAAACTCAGGCAACAAAAAACTGCCAAAATCAGTAACACCGGTGCTTCGTGCAATTGCATCGGCCTTTGAGTTGATTTTTATATTCGTGGGGTGGCCCACCTTTGAAAAACTCAGAGGGGCTCGGTGTAAAGACAAAGTTCCCTCTGACAAATTGAAAACAATTTGAATCAACTCAAAATTCTTTTTGTACTGGCCCCAAGAATAGATTCCGAAAATGCTTTTCTCAT
>CAXNEW010000026.1:0-22600 GCA_964201665.1 Bdellovibrionota bacterium | reverse complement strand
TCTTGTTTTGAAGGTTTAAGAGAAAAAGCGCGCGTTGCTGAAATTCTTGAAATGAAAGAACTTGGCGTAAAAGGAGCCTTTGAGAAAGTACCCGTCAAAGTCAAAAATGATGACGGCGCTAGTGCAGGCATTTTTTCGGGCCAGATTTTTGTGATTACGGGTTCACTCTCTAGGCCGCGAGATGAAATCCGTGACCAACTGAAATCCCTTGGCGCCACAGTGACCGATTCGGTTTCAAAAAAAACAAACTATCTCGTATGTGGCGAAGACGCCGGCTCAAAACTCGAAAAGGCCCAAAAGCTAGGCGTAAAAGTTTTAAGCGAAACCGAATTGAAGTCTTTGATTTCCAAGACAAACTAAAACCACTAAAAAAAAATTTTAGAAAATCAGTACTACTCCATTAATCAAACCAAGTTAGTTTTTTTAGTGTTTTGGAATGGAAGAAATGAGTTTTTCGACCTCTGATCGTTTAGGAAACAGAGGGTCCTCTTTGAGGAGGATTAGAAATTTTTGTAGATTCGCGTAGGCTGACCTATTTCTAAAATCAATGGCTCCCTGGAAGAATGGCCCCCCAATCAAATGAGTAGCAAAATTAATAAAAAATTCGCGATCCAAATCATTTTGTAAAGCCAATCTGTAAGCTACATCAAAATCGACAAGCAACCTTACAAACTCAGCGAATCCTTTTGCAAGTGTTGGATCATTTAGCTTCAATTCATAATCCGATTTCACAAATCGCTCCTTAAATTTTTTCAATTCATTTGCGGATTGGTCCTTCAATGTTTTACGAAGATATTCCTGGCTCTCAATGTGAACTTTTTCGAGCTGGTCCCACGGGTCAAAACTATGCAGCAAATCAACATTCATTGGTCCAAACTCCATGGGTCCAATACTCCCCTCAGCCACCATGAGATGCCCCTCTTTGGGTACATAAGAAAGTAGGGGCCACCTTAGACCTAAGTTTAAAATTGCCCACATGAATCCGGGGTTGGCCATTCCAGCAGAAATATCAGTCGGTTCGCGATCAAGGAGTTTTTCCCAATGAAATAAATCGCGAGTGGCCAAAGAAAAAAAGACTTTAGGATCTAGTCCCTGTTTCAACAAATAATCAGTCAAATAAGCTCTTTGAACAATGTGACTTATTGGGCCGTGGGCAATGAACCGTTGAGCCCTTAAATACTCGGAGTAATTGGCCCCATTAATTTCTAAATTTGGAGAGGTGCCCAAATCAAATCCAGTAAGGCGATCCACCTTTGGAAGGTTCACGACTATGTCAACAAAGGGGTCATTGGGTTTAATGAATTTTTCAAAAAAAACCTTCGGAATTTCAAACTTATCTGCAAAAACAATTTTTTCGTAGCCCTGTTTCCTTAACTTAAAAAAAACAGCTTCAGCGATTCCCCTTAAACTTAGCAAAGAAGCATTTTTTAAACCTGGGTCGGAAAGGTGTTGGTAGTCTGGCCTCAATTGATGAATCCATTTTCCAAACTCTGAGAAATCAAAAAACGCCTTTTGTGCAACTTGAAGCACCCTTACCTCGGCTTCTGAATAATTACTGGGCTCTAGGGAAAAGGGCTTGCCAGGAACTTGTGGATTAAACCTTTTTCCGAACTCTTGAAGCCTCTCAGGGGCCAACGAAAACAACTCATCCGGAGAATTTGGCAGGTGCCCCATTGTGCCCCGAAGTAAATTAAGGCAAGCAAACACTTGGGCATTTAAGAACAAGGCAAAAAAATAACAACCCAATATTTTTTTGTTCAACATTTTCGCTCCTTACCCGTCATTAGCTATCCTATTTTACGGCCACAGACTCTTAGTGGCAGGAGTTCCCTCAACTCAAGACAAACAAACAATGTTTTAAAAAAAGACCCAAAGAAAGTGATACTTAAAAGTTTGAATAAAAAGTGCCAGGGCCGATTTTTTTTTGAATAAACTCGTGGCGGGTTAGCCCTAGGCCTAAACGGATATCTTCAGCGAAAATTGCGCCAATATTGTTTTCTACAGCTTTATAAAAAAGTTTCCAAGTCTCTTCTGTAAAACTAGGACTCGATAGTGTTTCAACTAGGTTTTGATGGACCCATCGACCCCCAGATAACTGGAATCCTAGCTTCAAAAGCATTGCATTTTCTTCGGCATTCAAAATATTTTTTTGAATAAATTCCAGCTCTGAGAGTTTTTCAGAGGTAAATAGAAGTTGAATCATCTCCCACTGGGCTGAAAAGGCGTCAGCTTCGTCAACCAAGCGATCAACGACGGCCCGCCTTTGCCTATGAAAGTTTTTTGAATCTGCAAGGTGAAAACTTTGCTTTAAATGCCTGACTTCGTGTCTCAGATTCAAACGGTGAAGGAGACTGCCTAGAACGGTGAAATTTGCGTAAACTTTTGAGGGACGGCCCTCCGGATGAGATACCGCGCCTATGGCAACGTTAGGTTCAAGAAGTTTCCAAAAAGGTAATCCAAAATCAGTTGGGTGAGAAATTTGAAACAGGGCTTGGTCGAATTTGCTAGAGTCAAAATCCTTCAAGTCGCGAGTGATTTCCCAGGCCAGAAATTCATCCATTTGGGTTAATTGAGCCAATGGATTTAAATGGGATTTAGAACTATTTTTTCCTAAGCTTTGGGTGGCTTTTAAAACCTCAAGCACTCGGTGCTGACGATCAACAAGGCCGGGGTCTTTTTTAATTTCAGCGATTTCTAATCGCCTAAAAAAATTAAGAACCTCCAAATGGCAAGGAGTGTTTGTTTGAAAGGCTCGTGCTTTGGGTAATCCTGCCAAACAGAAAAATAGAACTCCAAGCCCAAGACCACGCATCGCGAAATGGCCTAGTGGTTTTTGACATTTTTGCCAAGTATTTAATTCAGCTAGGGAGGAAGACAAGGTTGCAAGAATGGAATTTCAAGTACATGGAAGTCATTTATCAATCCCTCACTTTAATAGCTTGCATGAACCGTTGATTATGGTATGATAAAAAATACCATACATGTCTAATATAAAATACCAGATGATGGGTCCCTTTAAGGCACTTCGGCACCAAGCCTCGATTCCGGAACGGGAATTTGCAAAGCAGGCTGGAGTCTCCAGGTCGACGCTTAGGAGCATTGAGCGAGGCGAAGGATCTGTCTCTTTAGAACACTATATTCAAACCTCGAACAAACTGGACCGAAACACCTTGCTTTTGTCAGTTCCTCAAGAATCATCGAGCTATTCCGAGTGCTCAACCCTGGGGGCATCTCTGCTCGTTTTGCAGAATGGGTTTTCATCGTGGAAAATTCATTTTTTCAATTTAGTTGACGAATTTAGAAGAGGTTTTGATCCTTTACTTTTAATTTTGCCCCCTCCCCCATCACTTGATGAAAAGTTGAAGGCCCTTTTGGCCTCAATTGTGAAAGAGCTTTGTCGCGAGGCCCAGATTGACTCGCCCCAGTGGGCCCAAAAAAGAATGTTTCTAGATAATCCTTGGTTTGTGTCTGAAATGGACACACTCAAGGCCTTTGCAATTCATGAATCGCCTTTGGCCTTTAGAATAAACAATATTTATGTTCATGAAAATTTTTTAAAAAGAGCCTAGAAAAAATGCTAACAGAAAAAAAGATCATCGAACTTTTTGAGCAACTCAACACTGAGCTTGCGACGGCGAGTGAAATTGGTGAGGTAGGTATTGTAGGCGGTGCCGTTATGTGCCTGGTTTACAAGGCACGCCCGAGCACCCGCGACGTTGACGCAATTTTTGAACCTACAAAAACTATTCGCGCATTAGTAAAAAAAATAGCTCAAAAAGAAAAACTGCCTGAAGACTGGCTCAATGATGGGGCGAAAGCTTTTTTAACGGACAACTTCAAAAGGCAGTCGGTGATTGAGTTAAGCCATCTACGGGTTTGGGCTCCGGAGCCTAGGTATATGCTAGCGATGAAATGCCTCAGTGCCAGGTGGGACTCCCACGACAAAGATGACGTGATATTTTTACTGAAATTTTTAAAAATAAAAGAACCCAAAATAGTTTTTAAAATAATTGAAGGCTTCTATCCCAAAAATCAAATCCCAATAAAAACCAAATTTTTTATCGAGGAGTTACTAGATTAGATTCAACACTAAGTCATTCAGAGCCGAAGGCGAAGAATCTTCAACAATTCTTGGCTGCCAAGCACGCTAAAGATCCTTCGCTCCGCTCAGGATGACCTAATGCTACGCTCGTAGGACTTGTCCCCCTCTGCACCGAGCTTGGCAACTCAAAGGGACTGCTCAAAAGGGTCCAGCTTTTTGTTTCGCAAGGAGCGAGGTAAACGCGCTTAGGTATCCGAGCGACTGAGAAACAGAAAGATGGGCCCTTTTCAGCGGCCCCTTAGAAGACGGCCGATAGCTGCCCGTAAAGGCGCCGGTCAACTCCCACGCCAACTCCCTTACCTAAATTTACGGCATAGGTGCCCAGCTCGAGCTCGCCAAACCACAGTCGCCCTGCGATTCCTCCACCCACATTGCCTTTGTAAAAATGGCCACGAATAATGGAATAAAACCAAGACTTGGGACGAAACTGAAATTCAATTCCTGAAGAAATTTTTTCTAAAAAACTTGAGGTGTCGATTCCTAAATCTCGAAGCTCGAATGTAACTGTAGGTTTAAATTTACCAAGATTCACCACGGCCGCGCCGATACCCACATTGAATCGGCGCTGCAAGCCTGGCGGCAGATTTGGAATATCTGTTGAAAGTTTGTTTCCAAAATCAGTGGCGAGTAAATTTTGTCCGACGGCACCTGCCATAAGTTTCAAATCAAAACCAAAAACCGAAATGGGATCGAGATTTCCTTGAACACCCAAATCCCCGTCGTATCCCCAGCCCACGCCTAAAAGACTTATCGCATCTGAGAGCTGTGTGATTTCGACTCCTTGATATTCCTTGTCAAAACCTCCGCGCACCAAAAAGGGTCGCGCCGTAAAACCCACTCTCACTTTATTTTCATAAAACGAACGCGCATAACCCACAGCAAGTCCACTATCGGCCGTGACTCGGGCCTTAATTTTTGCAAACAAAAGACTTGGGGTTCGAATGCGAAGGGCCGTTTGGGCGGAAAGCACATTGATTTGCACGCCCATGTTGCGGCGATACCAACCCATTCCCAAAAGCTCGAGTCCGCCTGAAGCCCCCACGCCATCCAAGGTTTTTAGACTCGAAGCAATGCCACCAGCTCCGCCTCCACCGCCTCCGAGCCCTGAAAGTTTTGACGAAACGGTCAAAATAGCGGGCGAGCCATAGCCCTGAACAAGATCAGGCATGCGCAAGCGCCACTCATCAATTTGAGCAAGTCCCGCGGGATTGTAGTTTAGCGAATTGGTGTCTTCGACGACCGCCGTTACAGCGCCGCCCATGGAGCGCCCATAGGGAGTCGGAAAAAGTTCATAAAGCTCATAGGCGCCCAGGGTTTGCGAATCAAATGCAGTGAAGAAAATAAAAATTGCCACTCCAAGTTTTTTCTTCATTCAAGTATTCCTCGGTCTTTTAGAAACTGGTTTACATTTTGCCCTAACTGCAATTTGTTTCCATCATTCACCCAAACAAATTGACTAGCGTCTTTCATTTTTTGCGGATCCTGGCTACGACCGAGAGCCCAAATTTGATTGAATTCTTTAGGATTTCGCTGGCGAACTCTTTGCCGTCTCATTTCTTCGGGGGCATCTACACAAATGATTCCCTTTAGAAGCGATTTTGCCCAATCGGATTCAACCAAACGGGTTCCCTCAATAATCACCAATTTTGAATTTTTGTCGGCAGTTGAAATTTTTTCTTCAATGGCCTTGCGAATCAGGGGATGAATGAGTTTTTCGAGTTTCACTCGAAGTTCAGGATTTTGCGAAACTTCAGAACGAATAAAATCTTTTTGAGGCAGGCCTTTGGGTTTAGATAAAACATCGGGCCCAAAAATTTTCACAAGCTCTTTGCAAAATTGAGAAAATTTTTTGAAATGGGGTTCATAAATTTCCTTAGCCACTTTGTCGGCATCGATAACAAAAACTGTTTGCACTTTTGCAAAAAAATCAAGGGCCAAAGATTTTCCACTTCCTATCGGTCCGGTGAGGCCCCAAACTTCCATAAGTGATAAGATTATAGGTAATGCGCGGAGAATTCTACCGCTCCCTTGGTCTCGAACCCTCGGGGCCCAAAAGTAACCGGACGTCGCTTGCCGTTTTGGACTATCACCCCAAGGCACGTCGCCTGATTGTTGTTGATATTGAATCTCGCATACAAGGGTTTGAGGAGGTTTCGGCTGACGAAAGTTTGCTCGAGAGCGTACAGGCCGCAACTTCGTCGGCCGAAAAAATGACGGGCATCGGCGTACACGGGCCACTATCCCTTCCACCAGCTTTGGCGGGCGTTGGCGAAAAACCAGGTGCAAAGCCGGCTAACCAAGAGCAAATTGAATGGCTCGAAACAGCTTGGCAAAAATGTCTGCCCAGGCCCAAACCCTTTGTTTCTTATTTACAGCGTCCTTGCGAGGTTTGGCTTCGCTACCAGACCCAAGAAAAATTCGCTATCCCCGAAGCCCTTGGCGCAAATTCAGCGCCTATAACGGCACGAATGCAATTTTTGGGGCCAAAACTCCCCGAGCCTTTGCATGAGGTTTTTCCGAAAGCCACTTTTTCGAGAATTTGCCATAGCCTCAATATGAGTAAGGCCATTCAAAGAGATTATTTAGATGTCGAAAAGGGCCTGCGAACGCGGGAACTTTTTTTTGAATCTCTCTCGGCCAAACTGCCTCAGCTTTTTATTTACGACAAAGATTTAGAAACGATGATTCTTAATATCAGCGCTTTCAATGCCTTTCTAAACGGATTCATGCAACACCTTGTATATAAAAATCAGTTTGAACAGGCTCCGAAGAATTTTCCGCAAAAGGCTTCGTGGATTTATATACCAAGAAGAACAATCAAATGGGATGACGTCTTCTAGGGGCTTGGTCTTTTTCGAATCTCGTCGTATCAAAATTGTCCTCGTGTCCTCACGTGCCCTCCGGGCACGCTGCGGGCCTGCGGGAACGTAGGATAGCCTCCGGCTCGCGTTCCGATTTTGTAGGGCTCCTAAAGGGCCCTACAAAATCTCACGCGCGCATCGCAATAAATTGCTACGCAATTTACCGCGCTTGCGCTGCCACGCCAATATTCGAAAAATCCACGGCGCCCCTGTTGGTAAATTGTGCGATGGCACAAATGCGAAAAATCTTGCTCTAGCGTCGCGGGCGTTTGGCTCGCTTCCAACGGTGTTCGTGCAAAAAGCCCTCCAAATTTACAATTTTTGCACGAACACCGTTGGAACCGAGCACAAGTGTTCGAGCGCTTACAAGTTTCTAAAACCAGGTTTCGAGTTTGAAAAAAATTTGGGTTCCAAGCGAACTTGCCGGGGCATCGGGGCTTTTCTGCTCGCCAAACTGTCTTGAGAGTCCACTCGACCACGTCAGATCGGTTAGTACGGGGTAGCGAACTCCGAATTCGGATTCAACTTTGCCTTTGTTTTTTCCAAAGCCCAGTGCGCCGTAACCATGTAAGGAATTTCTTTTTTTTAAAGAATTTTTTGCTGAATCTTTTACTGCGAGTTCCACACGATAGGCATTTTTGGATCCTGCTGGTCCTTCAATTGCTGGTGCCGCAGGGTTTGAACTAAAGCTAAGCCCAAGGGGCAGGGAATACGATTCGGCCTGAACTGAAAACTTGGCCAACCGACTGGGGGTTAGGTTGGCTTTACCACCATCAAGACCCAAAACCCCTAACTGAAAATCAAAACCGATCTGATCAAATTCGATTTGATGTTTATCTGAAAACAAAATCCCGGTTAAACCGATTTCATTTAGATCTGAATCACTTTTACAGCTTTTTACAAAGTTAGATTTCCAAACCTCACTCATATTTTCAAAACTAAAAGAGGCCAGGCCACGCTGGACTGAAAAAAAGGCAGAGGATGAAGTCAGACAAAGAAGAATTCCCCCACTGAGAACAGCCCGACCTATAAAATGGCTGCATTGGAGTTGAAATTTACGAGACTTCATAACTGAGAGTTATTGCAATTTAGAGGCCATGCCAACTGAATTTAAAATCAACCACTTAGGGTGTTTTTCAGGCCTAAATTCGTCAAAAAACTAAACAGGTCTCACCAATTTTTGTCTTAGAATTTAGCCCGTCCGTGCACTCCCTAACCGGGAGCAGAAAACCCAATCCAGCTGAAGTTTTGGTGGGGCAATGGAATCTGCGTCTTTTGGTGGCAGGCGCGCCTGTAGGAAGCAAGTTTGGGGTCACGGTAGGTGTTCACTTCCACATTATAAACAAGCTCAACACCCAGAGATTTAAAATCGCGATCAATCAAAGCCCAGGGATCAAACAGTTTTTGTTGAGGATCTTTTGTATGGGGTGAAAAAATTCTAGTATCGCCTTGGATAACTGAATCAAATTGAGTCCACATATCAGATTTTACTTCAAAATCATCGCGTGACAGACTCGGCCCCACCCAAGCCCAAGTAGTTTTGGGATCAAAGCCCAAGTTTTTAAATGGCAAAATGTGAATTTTTTGAGTTAAGCCCCGCCAGCCCGCATGGATCCCGGCAATCTTGTGATTTTTATGATCGACATAAAAAAGTGGCAAACAGTCGGCCGTGCGAATGACAATTTTTAATCCCGAATTTTTAAAATTCTCGCCGAAGGCATAGGCTCCGTCAGCTGGACCCAACGCTTCGGCCGGCGCCTGAGCGAGTGAGCTCACTTCAACAAGGGTATTGCCATGAACTTGTTTTAAAAAAATCGCACTCTTTGCATCAAACTCGATGGTGTCTTGGATTCCACCAAAACAAATTGTGAGCCCACGTGTCCAACCTTGGGCCAGAGGGAATTCGAGGTAGGCCATAAAGGCATTTTACTCCTAAGAATCGTCGAAATCGGGATCGATCGGTTCGGCCTCTGAAATTTTTTCGGGCAGCATTTCTAGGATGCGGCTTTTGGGTGCAATCAGATTGTGTTTAGTAAAGTCAAATGGGAATGGGGCTGAAAATTTCATTTCGTCTTTTGTTTTGGGATGTGTAAACAAAAGTGTGTGGGCATGAAGCATGAGTCTTTCGAATTTTTCGCCGAAATAAACTCCATCCCCAAGGATCGCTAGATTCAAAAACGATAACTGAACTCGAATTTGATGAGTGCGACCGGTTTCAAGCTTGACCTCGGCCCAGGCAAATTCAGGCTTGGGCCCCATTTGTGCCGGGCTAAAAACTAAATGCATGAGAGCTTTTTTTGCGCCTTTGTCAGTCTTTGAAACTCTGAATTTTGTTCGATTCACGGGGTCGCGCTCTAAAAAACACGCAAAGCTCATAAAGCCCTCGGGACTTTTTCTGAGCGCTATGGGGCAAGGTTCAAGTTTTAAAAAAGCTTCGAGCCTTTGAGGCAGCGAATCTTTGGAATTCATAAGTTTAAGCGCCTGAGCGGGCACGAGAGCAAAATAAAGACGCGAAGCTTCGCGGGTTCGGAATTGTTCTGAAAGAGCGGCATGAACGGACGGATTTTTCGCAATCACCATCAGCCCCGATGTGGGCATATCGAGCCGATGCACAATGCCCGGTCGGCCTTCTTCTAAAATCTCATCGCCCCAAGCTAAAAAATCTTTAGAGTCGGCCTTGCCAAGCTTACCGCTTGCATAGGCCCAGGCGACCAAGGTTTGATTCCACGGCATTCCAGCGCCCGGATGCACTGCCAACCCCACGGGTTTATGCACGACGAGGAGGTCGGTATCTTCGTAAATAATTTCAGGCGCCTGGCCCAAAAATTCAGGAGTAAAATTTTTGCTTTCTTCGCTGCCTTTTTCATCAAGCAAGGGGGCATCGGGCGCGAGTGTCACCCGTGAATTAACCTTGAGGCGCTGGGCCGGATTTGAATTATTTTTATCGTCAATAACGACAAAACCCTTTTCGATGAGTCTTACCCAGCGAGCCCTAGAAATTTCGGGCAATTTGCGCGCAAAGAATTGATCAAGGCGCAAACCTGCATCATCGGGGTCTACGGTTAATGGAAAGCGTTCACGGAGGTCCATGGCCGCAGAAAATTGCATTTTTAAGGCCCGCGGTCAAAGGAGTTCGCAGCGCCCCTCTTGCTCAAAACCTGAGCCCATTGTGTGGATCTGTAAAAATCACTACACTTAACGAAGATGGAAGGTTTAAAAATTCATTTTTCAGGCCACGCATTGATCCGAATCAAAGAGCGAAAAATTACGCGAAGTCAGGTAAAATTATGTCTAAAAAAAGGTTTGCACAAAGGACTTGATGTCAGTTCTAGAAACCTTACACAAATGAGATTTGGGGGTCGTATTCTAGAGGTTGTTTCGGTTAATTTTGAAAATGAAATTGTTGTCGTGACAGCCTATTGGAAGGGGTAACTAAATGAATATAAAAAAAGATAAATTTCTTGATGTCGCTTATGTTCAGTTAAAAAAGGGTTCAGTTAGCCGGACAATCGAGATTAAACCAGGAATTCTGGTGGATATTGATAAAAATGGCGAGGTCATAGGAATTGAAGTTCTTTCATTAAAAAAATTGAGCCCCCAGCTGTTTGTTGAAACCAACCCAAAAGATCGTCGGCACAGAGTTTAAAAGCCTAAATCTGATTCAAAATCCTTTTGCTCCCCGACCCTCTGCTAACGTTTTTTGAATTTGGTGCTTTCGCCTATCATCCAGACTTCATTTTGACGAAAGGCAGGGAGGATTTGCCTTTTAGCCGCATTGTAAACTCCAACGGGGGAGGCCCTAATTTTCCGAACCCAATCGGCCAGGCTAATGACTTTCGATTGTTCTAAAACAGTCACGCGCTTATGCAGGGACTCCAGAAGCGCCAAGGTGATTATTTTTTCAAATATGTCCGGTTTTTTTCGTTTTTTGAACTCCAAAAACGAGGAAAAATATTTTTTCTTGTCGCTGTTTCGAATAATGACAGGGGGACATTGGAACTCTTTGAGTTGCCAATTTAATAAAATTCTTCCCATTCGCCCGTTGCCATCGCAAAACGGATGAATCAATTCAAAATCTAAATGAAATTTGGCTATTTTCTCTAAGAAATATTCCTGACTGGAATAATAGTGAGCCAAGAGATTTTCCATGAGCCCGGGAATTTTCTCTGAAACAGGTGCAACATGGTTTCCGATTCGAACGTTTTCGCCCTCCTTTCGGAATCTCCCAGCAATTTCGTCGCGAATGCCTCCTATCAAAATTTTATGGGCGCTCAGAATATTTTCCTGATTGAGTTGTGGAGAGCTTTGCTGATGAACCTTTTTGTAAACACTCGCCAGATTTCGGGCCTCTAGGACCTCCCGTAAATCCAAGCCTGGACTCAGCTGAGATGCAAAAATAATCAACTCGGTCTCAAGTAAACTGAGCCTAGAATTTTCGATGGCGTTGGAATTGAAAACATCCTCCGCAAGTTCACTTTCAGTAATTTTGGCAATCAGGTCCTTCTGCCTTGCGGACAGAAGCAAAAACCGCTTTAGAAGCGCCTCAATTTGTTGCCGATGCGGACCTCGAATGGCCATAATCCCAAGTTACACTATTCACGTGTTTTTGGCAAAAACGCGTGAATTTGGCCTAAAAACAGGCTCTATTCACGCGTTTTTGTGGTGATGTCAGCCTTTGGAGTTTCGCACGAACACCTAGGGAAGCGAGCGGATTTGCACGAAGACCGTTGGCTCGAACACCCGGGGGTACGAGCAAACTCGCCTTGAACGAGTCTTTACTTGGCAATTGAGGCTTGCTCTTCAAACTTTAGGCCGAGCAAAAATTTTTCGACTTCATTCATAAGATTTTCAAAATGCATTCTATCTACGAGATCGGGATTCTGGTTGTGCACATGCGGCCGCAGATCTCTTGGGTCTTTGATTCGCTTCAGAATGTCATCAACTAATTCCGTTTTGAATTTAGAATAGTCCGCAACAGAAAATCCAAGATTGGTAAGAAACCCCACTTCGCGCGATAAATAGAAAACAACTATTCGTTTTAATTCTTTCTTGGGTTCATCGGCCTCTTGGGCGACCCAATCTCTAATTACCCGATTCATTTCTATTCTTTTGGCATACTGCTCAAGGTGAAATTTAAAGTTATCAATGCGGGAGAGAATGCTGGGAGAAACCGGATAGGCCGGCGTATATATATTTCCCCTTTTTATTTCTTCTTTTCTTAGACCATGATTGATGTCATGACCCCGAAAGTAAGCGGCGCTTTTGGTATATTGGCCATCAAAAAAAACATCGCTAAATGGATAGAGAATTTGGCTTTTAAAGGAAATCAACCCAGCCTCTAAGCTCAACTCATCTAAGGTCAAATCTCGCACCATGGGCCATTCAATTTTAAAGGGAAAAAAAGACAGCATAAAGTCGAACCCCCTTTTCATAGAATCTCGGTGCTCGTGGGGTGGTTCAGAAGCATCGAGATAGTCATTCAGTAAATTCATGACCTGAGCATAAGAAGGTGGGTCTTTTGCTCCTAACAGGCCTTCAACCTGGGTAAAGACTTTTTGAATAGAGTCCGGCTTTAGTTCGGTTTTTCCGTTGGCCTGGAATTGTGGAATTGCGGTTTCTAAAACCTTTGTACTTTGCACTTTCATCCATTCAAGTAGGGGGCGCATTTCGGGAGCCGGGGTTTTGGCTGCGAGTTCCACACCGCTAAGCTCGGGATTCTCGAAAAATACTTTCGAGGCGCGTATAATGAAACTCAATTGATCAGGGTCCAAATGTCCTGAGAAAATCTTTCGCACAGTTTCTTCGACATTACTTATATTGAGACCCTCAAGACTTGGATATCTAACTAGAACTCCATTACCCGCAGGATCTTTAAGGGAAAAAATTTGGGCGAGATCTTGCCAACAATCAGCCCGAGACGAGCTAGAAATGGCACCCAAAACTATGAAAAAAATTTTAAAGGCGATTTCGGAAAAAATCCGATTTATCCGAGAATTCGCTTTCATTGGGCCTTATTTCTACACAAATTGGCGCACCGAGTCAACGACGGTTTCGTGCTCTTGGACAAAAGGCAACGTCGGCAAAGGCCTTTAATACCAAGCACCTACAGTGGATTACGATACCTTGGGGCATTCTCGTACACCTTGCTCGCTTCCACCGGTGTTCGTGCCAGCGGCTGGAGTTTCGCACGAACACCGTTGGAAGCGAGCAGTTTGCACGAACACCGTTGGGTACGAGCGAAACTCGGCGGCAATGGCAGACGGTTTTAAAATGCGCGTTTTTGGAGTTTGTTTTGGGCGGCTAGCTTGTCCAAATAGGATTTTGCTAGGGCGTTGGGATCGGGCAAGTTTAAAGCCTGGCAGACTAAATACACGTGACCCCTAAGGTAGACCGGGGCCGGTAGCTGGCTCGCATCCTCGCTCTCGAGAGCAAGAATATGGCTATTGGAGAGCTTCGTTCTATGGGCAAGCGATTCAACTGAAAACGACCGATAAACTCTCACCGCTCTTAAAAATCCGCCATCAATGGATGTGCACCCTTGAATTTGACTCTCAAACTCTGGGTTGGGCTCAAATTTTGAACTACTCGCCACAGCCGGGCGAACCGCAGGATTCTCCGTTTCGACTTTGGCTTTGGCCTTGGTGTTGGTGTTGGTGTTGGAAACTGAAATTTGTTTATCAACATCGGACGCAGATTTTTCTTCTGTTAAATTTCGTTCAAGTAGAGAAACCTTGGGTCCTGTCAGTGTGGGATTTGTTTCTTTTCGATTTTCAAAACCCTGAATAATTTTTGATTTTTCTTCTTCACTCCAAGATTGAAAACCCATTTTAATATCGTATTCCCGACGCTTTGAGGGATTACCAAGCACGGCATAGGCATCTTCAATTTCAGCGAGGACTTCAGTCGTACTTTCTGTATCCAGAAGTGAATAAGACGCTAAAGATCCACCCGTGTAGGTATTTTTTGCCCGATTGTAGGCATGTAAAATATCATTGTGACTTGCGCCAGGCATGAGATCCAATATGAGATAAAGATTATCCCGAGACTTGCCGGAGGGTTTTAATTCTTGATTCATGGAAACAAACCTTTTTCTTGTCCCAAAAGTGCTCGAGTTAAATGGTCGATTCGATTTGCAAGAACCGAATGCGGAAATTCTTGAATAACGGGTTTTTTTGAACGAACAGCTTTCCAAACGGCATTGTCGTAATCAATGTAACCGGCGTAGCGAACGTCAATACCAAAATACCTTCTACAAACTGAACAAATGGCTCGCCCCACATCAATGTCCACCTGCGAGCGCACTTGATTGATTACGATATTAGGTTTCATGGCGCCAGCACTTAACTTCAAAGTCGACGAAGCTTGCGAGTCCAATCGATCTACAATCGAAAACAAATCTGCCGGTGTGCGAATTCCTAAAATATTTTTAGGATCCAAAGCCGCCTCGACGACTTCATGAATTCCCTGTGGAACTTTTGAGTGACGAAGCCGGTCATAAAATGCCGCTTTAATAAATCGATAAGCGTTTTCGACACTCGTGGGTTCGGGCAAAATTGAAAGAATACCTTCGTCTGCAGCGTTAAAAACTTGGATTGTGAAATCCTGAGTGCCTGCTCCTAAATCAATCACAACATCATCAAAATCAAGTAATCGAATTTGATTTAGAAGCTCGCCTCTTCTCTTTTCGGCGATCGCTGTGACATGCAACGGATCCGACGAACCACTTACAAGTTTTAAATTTGGAGTTTGGGTGTCGCTAAACAATTCAGGTAGAGATTTGTTTCGACCCGTAAACCAATCTCCGATACCCAATTTTGGGGGCTCAACCCCCAAACATGTGTGAAGATTCGAGCCTCCCAAATCAAGATCAATTGCCAAAACCGAATGCCCCTTTAAGGCGAGCGACATCGAAAAATTTGCGCAAATAAGGCTTTTGCCAACTCCGCCTTTGCCGCCACCCACAGCCCAGATTCGAGGCTGCCTGAGTACGGCTTCGGGCTGAATTTGATCTTCGGGCCCAAGGGCTTCAGGGGCAAAAACGCCAAAAGGAGCGATTTTCGAACTTGTGAGTGAGAGGGAGGTGTTCTCTAAAACTTCGTGGGCCCTAAGCGCATTGTTAATTTTTTCAGCCTCAAGAATTTTCTCGGCGGCTTCAATTTCATGGGCTTCTTCAATATTAGACTCAGGCAAAGAATCGCCCATAGGAGCCGTTAAAAAAAAACTTTCCTCAACTGCCACCAGAACCTCCCCATTTCCATGGTCCCACGTTCGCTCTGAAAGCGCAAGAATTTCGAAGTTACGAAAAAGTTATTTTAAAAAATCTAAAAGGGAGGGTTGTAAAAGTTTTCGGTTTACTTCGAGCGATGCTTTTAAAACATTTTCGTTTTTGGCAAGATCTGAATACACTTGAAGGGTGTCGGCGTCCTCGGCAGATGATTTAACCTCGGCGAGATTTACTTTGTTAGCTTCAAGACTATCGAGGCTCATTTTTAATATGTTTTGCCGGGCACCCACAACCGCTCGACTGGCCAAGACCTGTTGATATCCCCGATCAAGATCTTCAACAGCTCGATTGAGAAGCCCGCGCTCTCCAGTTTCCAGACCCTTGCTGAAATCAGAGATCACTTGAAAAATATTTACCCCTGCTTTTCGCTTAAGAGACTCAAAGGCCTCAGGATCTTCAACCGGATCTATACCCTTGTTTGCTGCAACAATTGAGGCAGGCTCTCTGATATCTCCGCGAATTGAAGGGTCAGAGTCTTGAAGGGGATTTTTACGAGCAGTTTGAGCGTTTTGAGTGATTTGAGCAACGCCAAAAAAAGGTTCCATACCCAAAACGTTTATGGCAATTTTTTGACCCCTATCCATTTCAATTTCAAATTGGCCATCATCACCAAAATAGTTTCCCGAAGTATCAAATGGAGCCCGATCTGTTTGAAAGCCTCCAAAAATATATCGATCCCCAAATCGAGAGTTTCCGACTTGAACAACTCTTAATAGCAACTGATCAACTTCTTTTCGCACAGATTCTCGTGCATCTTCTGTTGCGTTTGTACTGGAACTCATTTGAATCGAAAGCTCATGGGCCCGAGCCAAAACATCGGTCAATTCTCCGAGCGAGGCGTCGGTCATATTTAAAAAACCATTGGCCACTTCAAGATTTTCAGCAACCGTTGCGTCTCGGCTTTGCAAAATTGTGGTCTGCATGATTTGCATTGCAGCAACGGGGTCATCACTTGGCCTGTTTACACGTTTTCCAGTTAGACCCTTTTCTTGGTTACGGATCATTTTGTCACGAGCACGATTCAGAGAATCTTGCCCCTTTGCATACATGAGTGAATCTGGAACACGCGATGCCATAAAAATCCCTTCTAGAATCTCTTGAGGTTAATTACGGTATCCAACATTGAATCCGCGACTTGTATCATTTTGGCGCTCGAATCAAAAAGTTTTTGATAACGAATCATGTCCATGGCTTCTTCATCAAGCGAAACACTGGTCACTTCTTTACGAAAATTATCGAGTTGATCAACGAGCCCTTTTTGAGTTTCTAAACTTTCATTAGCAGCTCGGGTTTGAATTCCAAGAGTTCCCACAATTCCCGAAGCCAAATCTGAAAAACTGGCCTTTCCGCCTTCAAAAATCGCAGCTTCCTGTAAATCAGCGATCGCCAGTGCGGCCCGATTGTCGCCGGCGGCATTGGGATCGATTGCAGTTGCGATGCTTCCGAGATCTCCCTTAATTTCGTCCGAGAGAGATAGGGACCTCGCCGCCCCCTTAGACGAATCTAAATTCGAAAAAAAATTGAGTCCGGTTTCGTTGTTTCTGTTGTAAGAATTTTTGTGAACAAAATTTATTTCCTGGGTCAAATTAAAGGCTAGTGAATCCAATTTCGACTCGAGGTCAGTAACACGACTATCGCGAACTTCGATATATCCGCCGATAACTCCTGTTTTTAAGGAATCCGTTACATCGCGCGGGGGAATTCTTTCTTGGGATCCCATCAAAAAAACGCGAACATTTCCGGGATGGGGACCGGTATCCGAACGAAAGGCGCCTAACTCAACTCGATTGGTTGCACTCACGAGCGGCCCCATCCTGCCCGACGAAACAGAGATTCCGCCGTTTTCGATATCGGTAACTTGAACATCAATAAGTTTAGAGAGTTTTGAAATTGCCAAATCGCGAGAGTCTCGCTCATCGGCAGCAACAACGGAGGGGCCTCGCACTTCAATTTCCATAATCTGACGATTCAAATTAGAAATGAGATTTGTAAGATCATTAATTTCAGCAACACTTCCTTCAATACGACGATCAAGGTCAGTGACCACTTGATCCACACCTTGAGTTAAATTTCTAAAACGACTTGTGACGGCATCTGCAGATTCGCGCACGGCTGCTCTAAGTGGAATTGAATCAGGCTGAGTTGAGAGTGTTCTCATGTCATTAAAAAATTGCGAAACAATTCCCGAAATCCCAACTTCTCCGTCTTCTTTAAACAAAACTTCGAGTTGATTGAGCACCCCTGCAACACCTTCGTGCATTCCAAGAGAATTATTTTCGTCGATAATTCTTTTTGTTAAAAACTCGTTTGTGGTGCGATTGATCGAGCCCACATCAACGCCGCCACCCACACGCAAAACTCCGTGCCCCTGTGGAGTGCCAGCCTTAAATTCAACCCTTTGCCTGGAATACCCCTCGGTGTTTACGTTTGAAACGTTTTTTGCAGTCGTGTTGAGTCCAACTTGAGCCGCTGTGAGAGCCGATCTGGCTTGAGCCATTATGGCCGATACACCCGACGACATTACAATCTCTTTCGAATGAGGTTACCCTTGTGCTCTTGGGTTCCTTGGTAGCGGGCCTTGTCTGTGTAGACCCCCGTTTTGCGCGAATCAGGCCCGGGTTTTCCGGTAAGTTTGGCCGACAAGTGCTCAGCAAGATTTCTGAGACTATCAATACTTTTTTCTATAAAATTTTCGTTGTTTGAAATTCTGCGTTTCAATTCATCAAGGACATTCTGCAAATTTCCCCGAAGGGCCAGAAGTCTTTCGCCTTGAATTTTAAAGTCAGGCCCCATGTCCAGAAGTTCTTCACCGAGAGTTTTGAGACTCAAATCTACGGGATCCATATCCCAAAGAACAGCAAATTGATCTTGTATACGTAAACGATCTTTATCGAGTGCACGTAGCGCAGCTAAAACTTCATCTTTTTCTTTAAGTAAGTTAACGAAGCCTTCAAAATCTAAAATAATTAGAGTTTCTCGTTCGCGCCTGAGCAAATCCAAGGCGCGCCCATAGAGCACATGCATTCGCTCCAAAATGAGCGCTAAGCTTGAAACTCGTTCGAGCATTTCCCACCCCTAAATTCCCAGTGACCAAAAAAAACTTTTTTATTCCCCGCGACGCGCTAACACTGATTCTTCCAAACTTTTCTGGATCATAGAATCTGCGATTTTTTGTGGATCCATTTTGTAGGTCCCATTTGCGATTTGAGCTTTAAGTGCAGCCACTTTGTCTGGCCGAATATCTGGAGTTGCCTTTGCGGTTTCCAACCCTTCAACGGCAACTTCAGCCTCGGGCGACCATTCAACTTTTGCCGCTGCATGCGGAGTTTTTGTTGCAGCTCCGATACCAATTTTTTTTGTTTTCGAAGCATTTTCGGCCTGGCCTGCGCCCTGAGCTTTTCCGGCGTCACCTGTGTTTCGAACTTGGGCTTCTTGAACTCTACCGTCTTTAATTTTAGTAATATCCATAAAATTCATTTACTCCTGACTTGAGTTTAAGTTGCCGAGGGTTTGAGATTTTTGAGGTGCTTGAAGTAGCTGAGGCTCCGGAATTCCACCTTCGCCTCTCAGCTGCCTAGCAACCATTTTACCAATCCCCAACGGACGTGCTTCAGCTAGTTTTTCTATCATAGCCTGATCTTGAAAACTTCTGTAAATTTTTTCAGCACCCGACGGCGCAAAGGGATTATCGCCGCCTGTATCTTGCATCAAAGATTCGGAGCTTCGCATTTGCTCAAGTATTTTTCCTAAAAAAATTTGCTCATATCCTTTTGCAACAGTTTCGATTTGCTCATCGCGCGACTGACTCTGCGCCAGTGGCGGCAGTCCCAAGCTTACGAAAAAAAATAAAAGTTGGATCGAGGAGTTCTCGGTTCTGTGACGCATCCTGCGTTTCTCGAGCCTTTGCGGTGTTCCCTGGGAGGAAATTAAACCATTCTGAGACGATACTCGAAACTCCATCCTGGAGTTTCCACATCCCTGAACTCCTCGACCCTTGCCTGACGCACATCCTGTGCGAAAAAGCCTATTCATAGGATCTCCAATTCGGCCTGAAGCGCTCCTTGAGCCTTCAGTGATTGTAGTATGCCGATGAGATCACGCGGAGTAACACCAAGGGCATTGAGCCCTTTGACCAAATCTCCCAATGTTGCTCCTGTATTCACATTTATAAGTTTATCACCAGGTTCGTTCACACTGAGAGTCGTTTCCTTGACGGTTTCGACAACTTTTTGTTGGGGAACGGCCGGGTTCTCGCTAACGGCTAAATCCGTAGTTTCAGTAGTTTTTTCTTGGGTTTTTACTTCTAAAGTGAGATTGCCGTGGGCAATGGCCACAGTTGAAACTCGAACGGACTCACCCACAACGATGGTCCCAGTTCTTTCATTTATGACAACCCGAGCCCGTGTATCTGAATTAATTGTCAAGCGTTCAAGAGTTGCCATCAGCTCAACCACTCCGCCCTCAAAATCAAAAGGAACAACAACATCAATGGTAGCGGCATCGCGAGCCCTGGCATAAAGACCACCCAGTTCCATGTTTATTGTTTTTGAAACGCGCGCTGCTGTGGTGAAATCCGGATTATGCAGCGCCAAACGTAGGGCACTTCGATTCGAAAAATCAACGCCGACTTCTTTTTCTACAATTCCCCCATTGGGAATCATACCCACAGTCGGGTGATTTTTACTTGAAGAGCTTCCACCACCCTCTGCTGCGTAGCCACCTACCGACAAAGGCCCTTGGGCCACAACATAAACAGCCCTATCTCCACCCCTCAAGGGAGTCATAAGTAATGTGCCGCCCGCAAGGGATTTCGCATCACCTACACTATTTACAGTTACATCAATTTTTGATCCGGCCCGCGAAAATGGCGGCAGATTGGTGGTTACCACAACAGCGGCAACGTTTTTAGATTCAATCTGATCGGACTTCACTTCAACACCGAGTTGGCGAAACATCTGTGAAAGTGAAATTCCGGTGTATTCTTTTTTTGAATCTCCCGACCCCTTTAGACCAACAACTAATCCGTATCCCAAAAGCTGGTTTTCTCGAACACCCTTAACCGACACCACATCTTTCAGTCGGGCAGTGGCTGCGCGGGAATATACAGATGCAAATGTTATGCTCAATAAAAAAATATTGAGAATCTGTTGAATAGAAATCATTTAGCAATCTCCATTTTTGCGTCTAACAAACGGCTCGAAGCCACTCTGCGTTCAGATCCAATATCCTGCTCGCGCAGCATTCCAGATACTTTTAAATCGAAATTTGCTTGTTTAAGAAAAAGCTTTTTAACACCTTCAACTTTTACAACTCCGCGATTGTTAACCTCGACAACTCTTAGAGTGATGTCTTTTGATGTAAAATATCTTTTCTTAGGATTAATTGCGGCAACTGCGCGGTCTTTAACATCATCGCCTATGGCCTTGGCGATATTTTCATTTTTAACGGCACCCGCCACTTCAGTTGCAATTTTTTCACCGGCGGCTTTTCCGGCCTCTTCAGCAACAACATCTTTAACTGTGGGCTTTAAGAGTGGACGGTAAAGAGAGGTCAGGCGCTTATTGAGAATCTCCGAATCGTCAGGCTCAAACTCGAGTGTAACAATGTCGCCCAGGTTGAAAATCATATTGCGAGTAAAATAAAAATTGGCTTGGTTTTCGGGATTCCAAAGCGAGCCCTCAGACTCAATTTCAACCCCCTCCCACGGACTTGCACTTCGGCGATATCCACGCCGAGCACGATCGTCAGATCTTCGTGTGACTGCAGAGAATTCGTTATCCGAAATTCCATTGGCTTGCGGTACACTTTCGATTGCCGCAACACTTTGTTGAACATCCTTATCTACAGAGCGAGTGTCGTCGTCATCAATTCCGTTTTCGATTGATGCTGGAGCGCGTGAAGGGTCTTGGGCCACGGTTGTGTCTTCTGAACCCATTACCCAGGAAGTTAAAGTAGAACATCCAGGCAAGGTTAAGCTCAAAACAAAAACGCCAGTAAATGAAAAGCGCTTATCTAAAATCACAGGCGCACCTCGACAGATTTAGGCCCGGTAATTGAACCTGCCACTGCTTTTTTAGTTTCAGGCTGTTCGATGCGAATGGTGTCTCCCAAACGCCCTGCCTGGCGGGCAACTCCGTGAGAGCGAATAATAACTCCCGGGCCAGAATACAATGTAAGCTCAACTCTTTCGCCGGGCTTCACCAGGTGAGGTTGCTCAAAAAGGCCCTCGTGAAGGGGATCGCCTGGAGCAATTTGAATTTTTGAAGCCAGACCTAAAAATTCAGCAGAGGAACGTCCCGAGGCTCCGGTTGGCAGAATTTTCCAGGGCAAAATTTTTGTTGTGATATCAACAGCATTTACAACTTGCCCTCTAAAGATCGATTTTGCAGCAACGACGACAGGCCCGGTGACCTGCAAATTTCCAGAAACCTCAACTTCAATTTGCCTTGATGAATCAAAGGCCTCAATCAAAACACCTAGTTGAAAAAGTCCATCAAAACGTCGGGTTCCGGCAGCACCCAAGCCTAAGGCTTGAAGCGTGTATTCGTCTTGAAGGGGCAAAGAAGGACGAACCTGCAAGTTTTCGATTTTGACTCTGATCTGAGAAATATCAGTTTCAAGCTTTGATGCCAGCTGAACTCGAATATTGTCTTCAAGCGACCTGCGAAAGATTTCGATGGCGCTTGTAGGGCCCGGCGAGGCCAGATCACCAAAAGCATTGAGCGCAAAAAATCCTAAACTTAAAAGCGCTAGCAAGGTCATTTCACGTAAACATTTTCTAAGTATCAACATTTTTTATCACCTTACTTGATTAAGCATGCCCATCATTTGATCGCTTGTTGTTATGACTTTTGAATTCAATTCATAAACACGCTGAGCCCGAATCATGTCTGTCATTTCATTCATGGGCTGAACGTTTGAAGCTTCTAAAAATTGCTGTTGAATCGCACCAAAGCCTGGCTCAGTAGGATTTCCGGGAGTTGGAGCCCCACTGGCTGCAGTTTCAATAAGCAAATTTCCACCCACAGCTTGAAGGCCCGAGGGGTTTGCAAAATTCGTGAGTTGTATCGTGCCAACATCTGTAACTTCGCCTGTACCTGATCTGACTTGGACACGACCATCCGTGCTAATTTGAATTCCCTGGGTACCGGCAGGAATCGTGATGTCATTTGCAAGTGCAAAACCTTGGGCGTTTACCAAACGTCCCTCGGGAGAAAGCTGCAAAGAGCCGTCTCTGGAATAAGCCATTTGCCCATCGCCTTTTTGGAAAGCCAGAAAGCCGTCCCCCCCCACTGCGATATCGAGATTTCGACCCGTTTGCCGAAAGGATCCCTGAGAGTGATCGCGAGAAAC
>CAXNEW010000025.1:0-23174 GCA_964201665.1 Bdellovibrionota bacterium | reverse complement strand
TTGTTACATTTATAATTTTGGGAGGGCCGCTCACGCTTTACGCCCTTGTCAAATTCGTCAACTCTTGGCTGGGTGATTTGAAGGTCGAAATTGTTAAGCTTTCGCCTAAAGAATATCCCGACACTCCATTGGGCATTTTATTAAAATGGGATAGCGATAGTTTTCCGCACGAAATCGTTCGTATTCGTTGCGATGCCTATGAGTTTATTCGTGGTGGGCGGTCGGCTTCGTTTTCGTTCACAATTGAAGATAAAAGTGCAAAAAAGAAATCTTTTTTGATTCCCATGAAACTCAAAGCCTCAGACTATTCAGTTGTTGCTGACGGTGGCATTGGCGATAACCCCGTTAAGTCAGTAAACAGATCTTATACACAACTGGAAGTTGAAAACCTTGCGGGCGAAACACTTAGGGTTCGCGTGCGAAAGCCTAAAATTCGAAAAATTCTAACCGAGCCTTCTTATTTTGCTGATTCTGAAATCGAAACCTTGCCTGCTAAAGAGCCTGATTCTTGGTCTCTACTGACACGCGTTTTTCCATGGAAAAAAGCCGCAGCAGTTGCAGGCGGCGAGGCTCCCAAAGCTGGGGCACCCAAGGCCGCCAAGGCGGCTTCTTCCGGCCCTCGGCTTGTAGATTTTGTTGTAACCAAGGTTTGGATCGAGCCCGGCTGTATTGTTTGTGATGCTTGCGAAAACGAAGCGCCTGACGTTTTTCATGTTCTTGCGGACACCTGTATTGTTCGCGAAAACGCTCCCTTGGGCGATGGAGCCTCAATTCAGGCCGCAGCTGAGGGCTGTCCGGTGGATGTGATCAAATACACTACCGTCCCAAAAACTGCCTGACTCGGTCTTTGGGCGATCTCGTTTGAAGGTCATTCAGAGCGAGCGATGAATCTCTAACGTGCTTGGCTTTTGTGGCACGAACACCCTTTGCTCCGACACTGTTAGTGCCAGCTGCTGTGGCCGCTGGAGTGTCGGAGCAAACGGTATTCGTGCGCCTGCCAGATGCCAAACAAAATTATAGACACCGCACTTGGGCCAATAGATATTTGAAAAATGAAAAGGCCGGACTGCATTAAACATTTTGAAGAAATTCAGACTGATGACAACTGTCATTATCCCCAGAGTGATGAGTTGCTTTGTTTTGGCTCCGCTTTAGGAAAAGCGGTTGGATTAAAAAAAATTGGCATTCACCATGAAAATCTTCCTCCCGGCCGTCGGACTTCTTGGCCCCATTGCGAAAGTGACGAAGAAGAATTTGCCTTTGTCATTGAGGGTAATCCTCATGTTTGGATCGATGGTTATCTACATGCTCTTAAACCTGGCGATTCAGTAGGCTTTCCGGCCGGAACGGGTATCTCACATACATTCATAAATAATACTGAGACCAACGTCAGGCTGTTGGTGGTGGGTGAGGCTAGTAAAACCACCAATAAGATTTTTTATCCCTTAAATCCCGAAAGAAAAGACCAGGTTGGCAATGGATGGTGGAGCGATGTGCCTCGTCAGAATTTAGGGCCCCATGATGGGCTGCCCGACAAACTTCGAAACAAAAATTTAAAGCGCTGAAATTTGCTCCATTCGATCGTAGAGCTCTGGATAGGCTAGGCCTGTGGCCGAAAGCTCCTTAATTTGATCAAGCGAAAACCAACCTATTTCGGTTATCTCATCGGGTGCTTTGACGAACGGCTCAGGGGTGGGGCTGAGTTGGGTTTGAAACCAAATTAAATTTACTTTTCCTGTTTTTGCCATATGAGCAAGTAAACGTTTTGAGTTTATAACTGTGGCGCCTATTTCTTCTGAAATTTCTCTAGCCAGGGCTTCAGTCTCTGACTCACCCTTTTTTATCCAGCCAGTGACCGGTGTCCAAAGTCCACCATCATTTTTGTTAGGATGCCGTTTGGCCAAAAGAAAACGATTTTCGTTTTTTATCACAGCAACGATGACATTTTTTAAATCAGCCCTGCACGGAGGGAGGTTAGAAATTTCATCCATAGGATTGCCCCTAGCGCTGAAAACAAAAAATAAAAGAATTGAGAGAACAATCGATCTCACAAATCGGGTTTATCGATTTTAACCAAAGAAGGAAAGGCATTTTTTGTGGCTGTTTTGCACGAACGCCGTTTGCTCCGACACTGTTAAGCCAGCTGCTGTGGCCGCTGGAGTGCTCGAGCCCAACGGTGTTCGTGCATGCTCAGGCTCAGGGAGGGCAGTCTCCTGAATAAAGCCTAAAACAAGCCATCATTTAGAACTTTTGAAAACTTCTCAAATCCCATGATTTCAATTCCATCGTGGGTTTTTTGAGTGTCGACTTCGGGATAAACAATAATTCTTCGTTTTAGATTCGGAAGATCAACCAAACTCCGAAGGCCAACGGCATCTTCATTTCTAAACTTTTTAGAAGTCTTGGCTTCAATGGCGACAAAGTGAGAATTGAATTTAACTAAAAAATCGACTTCCACATTTGATGAAGCCCAAAAATTTATTTCATCAATTGAATTTTTGTAACTCTGATAACTGCGAAGAAGGTTAAATATATAACCCTCAAAAAGGGATCCAATTTCGAAAGGACTTGGGTGACCCCATTCTTCACGAATTCCTCTCACAATCCCAGCATCCACCCAATAAAATTTAGGATGTCGTTTTTCCTTCACTCGAAGGTTTGATTCTAAAGGATAGAGCAATTTTGCTAGGAGGGTATCTTCAAGAATAGAAAAATAGTTTTCAACTGTGGGCCGCTTAACCGATACGTCCCTTGCAACGGAACTGAGGCTTAGTGTCTGTCCATGCAACAAGGCCGATACTTTTAAAAATCTTAAAAAGGCCGGTAGGTCTTTTACTAGAGCTTCTGTTTGAATTTCTTCTTTAATATAAGTCTGAATGTAGGAACGTAGTTTTTGCTTTTTATCATCGGCTGAAAAAATTATGGGCAATGTTCCGAATTGAAGGGCATCGGCCAAGGAAAAGTCTTTTCCCAATTCAGTTGGAATAAACGGATACAGGTATTTTGCTTCGGCCCTTCCTGCCAAGAGGTTGACGCCCGAGCGCCGAAGTTTTCGGGCACTCGAACCCGACAATGCAAACTTTATTTTTTTCTTTTCGATGCCCCAATGAACTTCATTTAGAAGTTCCGGGATTCTTTGAATTTCGTCTACCCATACCCAAGAGCCGGGTTTTAAATTTTCAATTTGCCTACGAAACAACCCCGGCTCTGAGGCATACCGAATAAAATTTTCTTGCGAAAGAAGTTCAACTTGATGGTCAACCTTGAGAGAAGTTTCAAGAAGATGTGTTTTTCCTGATCCTCGGGGACCAAACAAAAAAAAACTCTCTTTCGGGATTTGGAGAATGCGCGGATACATATGATTAGTTTAGCCAGTGCACATGAAAAAAGGAAGTCATTTTTTAGGTGTCCAGATAAATGCTGTAAATATCTGTATTTAAAAGCATTTCCTGGTTCCCTTTGCGTCCTCAAAAATGCAAACATTGGCACGAACACCGTTTGCTCGAACACCCGGGTGCACGAGCACAACGGTTTTCGTGCAAATCCTTCGCAACTCGGTAGTTATTTTTGGTGAGTTTCAGGTTTATTTGGCTCATCGACTAATTTTACTTCTTTGATTGCGACTAACTCATTCTTGATTAGAGTTTCTAATCGTTGTCTTTTCGCTTCAAGGTCTTTGGGTATTTCGTCGCTTTTTACCAAAAGGCGCGCGGCTTCTGTTATTGAACAAATATTTTCTGGTGAGGTTAAAAGCTCTGATTCTTCGCCCCAAGAATTTCTAAAAATCAAACTTTGCTGTCCCCCTTTTTCAAAGAGTCCCACAAGGACGACGGCATGATTTCCTCCATCCTTTACGATGTTGGGTTCGGTTTTCTTCCTCCTTTCAACGTACTCCTCATTTAATTTAAGATCGGTTGCAACGGGGATACCCATACAAAGGCTTTCTAAAAGCATATTCAGTCTTCTATGTTGGATTTCCTTTTTCATTTTGCACTCTTCGATTTGGGATTTCTTATCCTCTTTTTTTGATCGCCAAAGAGCCTCGGCTTCGGAAACATCTATTTTGTGTATTTGTTCAGGAGAAAGAGTTGGCAAGGAAACTATTGCTTCGCAAAGGCCTTTCAGGCAAAGCTTACTGATTAAAAATAGCTCAAATTTTTTCCGCTTTTCCCAAAGCTCGTCGTATTCAGCTCTGTTTTGGTCGAAGTTTTTAAGTACGGCATTTAACTCTTGTGCCGTCGTAGGGTTTGCGGGATCTAGTTTTAGATCTTGATCCAGTTCCCGCAATTTTTGTATCTGTAACTTCCCTTCATTATAAAGTCTCTCAATTTTAACATTGAGCTCCACGAGAGCTGATTTATCCTCGGAGCTTAGTTTGAGGTCGGCTTGGGCCCGTCTGAGTTTAGCTTCAATTTCAAAGGACTCTTTAATCAGTGTCTGGTTTTTTATCTCATTTAGAATTTGAACAGCGCCTTTACCGCTGCCATCTAAAAGAGTTTCTGGAGCCAGGACCTTGCCCGCAAATTTGACCTGATCATTGGCTGCCTCGGACATGTTACACAGCTGAAAAGCGCAGGCCTCAGGCGAGATTGCGCATTCTTTTGGACTTTTGAGAGTAGTCCTTCTAAGTGCAGCCGAAACAATTCCAGCAGCCTGATGCCCATAGCATGTCCCTCCATATTGGTTTTTGGTAGGGGGGAACTGAGGGGCAAGTGATATTTGGCTTAACTCCTTGCCAAAACATTTAAAGGCTAGGGCCTCGCTAGAAAATTTAAATGTGACAAAGAAATTGAATAGGAGCAACAATCCTCGCATGAACTCTTTTTCGGTAAATTTAAAAAATTTCTTTAAGTAGGGGTACTTAAGGTCATTGGCCTGACGATCTTTGGCGGACGTAAGTGCACGAACACCGTTGGGCTCGAGCACCCGGGTGTCGGAGTAAACGGTGTTCGTGCACTCCTGCAACCACAGCAGCTGGCATTCCAGCGGCCACAGCAGCTGGCAATAACAGTGCAAAAATTAGATTGATTTGGACATCACTCTATCGGTGGTTTGGTAGCCTTGAGATTCGTATAAATGAATTGCAGTTTTGTTAAACTCGAAAACATGGAGGCCTATTTCTTTGAGGCCGAGTTTTTTTGCCTCCAAATCAAGAAGCTCAAGGGCCCGTCTACCAAAACCTTTGTTTCTAAACTGTTCTTCGATAACGAAGTCATAAATAAACGCTTTTTGATTGCCTTTGGGGCCCTTAACTGCAAACCATAAAAATCCCAGATTCTGGGCCGAATCGCTTTTCAATGTAAATAGAAAATTGTTAGGGGTTTCAAGGCCCTTAGGTAAAAGATCGTTGAACGATTTTTCAGAAATCTCTTGGGCTTCCTCGCGCGAGTATCCATTGGCTTTCATTTTATCATCGGCGTACTCCGTCATGGAACGGTTTAGCCAGAAAGCGTATTCATCCGGAGTCATCAAAGAAAAAATCATGAAGCGTGAATAGCCCGAGCGCCCTCAAAAATGCAAATATTGGCACGAACACCCGGGTGTCGGAGCCAACGGTGTTCGTGCAAAACTAAAATTCATAAAAACGGGCTTCGCCGGTGGCTATTTCGGTTTTTAGAATTTGTTCGGGGGTGAGTTTTTCAATTTCCATCACAATCGAACGCAGTGAATTTCCGTGGGCCACAACGAGAACATTTTTACCGGCTTTAAGTTCGGGTAAAATTTTAGCTCGAAAATAGGGCAAAGTTCTTTCGGCCGTCATTTTTAGACTTTCGCCACCCGGGGGCGGAACATCATAACTTCTACGCCAAATATGAACTTGATCAGCCCCAAACTCGGCCGCAGTCTCGGCTTTGTTCTTGCCTTGAAGCTCTCCATAGTGACGCTCATTTAAGGCTTTGTCTTTATGAAGTGGCAACTGGGTTTCGTTTACTCCCAATTCTTTTAAAACCAGTCCCAGGGTTTTTTGGGCGCGTGAAAGCTCAGAAGTGAAAGCGAGATTCGGTTTAAAGTTTTTTTCAAGTAGCTGTTTGCCGGCCTTCTGGGCCTCAAGCTCACCTTGAGCGGTAAGGGGAACATCCATCCATCCTGTGAAACGATTTTCTAAATTAAATTGTGATTGTCCGTGTCGAATGAGTGCAAGTGTCGCCATTTGAAACAAACCTACCAATAGGTAGGGAAATTTTACAATCTCTAGCGAGACTTCATTTTTGAAACTATCGAAGTTGTAGAAAACCCTTCAACAAATGGAATAATCTCGAGTTTCCCACCCCAGGCCTTAAGTGCGGCAAACTCGGGAAGTTTTTGGGGTTCCTTGTAATCGCCACCCTTTGCATGAATCTGCGGCTTGAGAGATTTTAGCCATTCAACTGGAGTGTCTTGGTCAAAAACAGTTACACCATCAACACATCGTAGAGCCGAAAGTACAGCGCCACGCGAGCTGGCTTCATTTAAGGGGCGCCCAGGCCCTTTAAGTTTTTTTACTGAGTTGTCTGAGTTAATCCCGACAAACAAACAATCACCAAGTTTGCGGGCTTGTTCGAGATATTCCACGTGCCCTCGATGCAAAAGATCAAAGCAGCCATTAGTGGTTACAATAATTTTTCCAGAATTCTGAAGCTTTTGGGCTAAAGCTGCAATTTCTTCCCAGGATTTAAGTCCGAGCTTCGGTGTTCCACTCATAGGCGCCCAATCCAAAAAAATTCCAACCACGAATTCTTAAAACCCAGTCCAAAGCCCAAAAAGCAGGCACGACTACGTGAAAGCTATCAAAAAATTGTATAGCCCAAAACCTCACCCCAAATACCGACTCCATCGGGCGCAGGCCCGAAATTTTTTGACCAAAAGTTTGTCCAAAAAATAATATTGAGAAAACCCGCAGCGCCATTTCAGAAGAAAAAACCAATCCCCCGAGGCCGACAAAAAGAGACCACTGATTCAAGTCCGTCCAAAGAATTTTTCCACCAACTTCGCGAGCCATCGTCAGGGCCACCAATATCCAAAGGGTCCCAAGAGCTAAAGCCAAAGCATGATCCACAAACTGACAAAGAAAAATTCGAGAATAAAAATTTCGTTTCCAAGCCGGAAAAACAGTATTCATTTATACCTTCAAGTTTACATGAGGAGTTGTTTCTTACAAAACACTAAATTCGGCCTGGCACAAAGTTAGAGCAGCTCCAACCGCCACCGGAACCTTAAGCACCTGCGGGCCTAGATATAAGGGCCTTAGTCTTGGGTTTTCTTTGAAAAGGGATAGCTCTTGGGGCGACCATCCACCCTCAGGCCCAACTAAGATCCCAATTTTAAGCTGCCCTGTTTGTTTTTTGACGGAGTCGTCGAGTGCGCAACCCCATTTTTTCGAGGCCAGGCTTTCATTGCAAACAAAAAAATAGTCAAAAGTATTTGAGGTTTTTTTTAGAGATTCAAGGTCAAACCAACTTTTTCCGGGAAAGTTTAGGGCCCAGGCTCGTTTGGAGGCTTCACTAGATGCGTCGGCAACTCGTTCAAGTCTTTCCCACAAGTCCATTCGCGGAGGTTTTTTTGAAAGTTCGCAATTGTCAGTTGCTACGAGTGAAATTTCTGAACATCCCAATTGCGTGGCCGTCGACACCGAATCCCAAAGAGCATCTCCTCGGGGGGGCGAAAGAAAAAGGGTCATCAGGGGAGAAGGCTGAGGAATGTTATTTTCAGACAAAAGTTGCATTGAAAAATCGGGTTTCTCAATTTGATAGGTAAACTGAATCCCTTTACCATTTGAAATAAGAATTTGAGTTTTAGGTTCTATGCGCAAAGATTTTAAATGATTTCTTAAATCACGCGAAAGCTCAGCACCCTCAATAAACTTTGAGCTAACATTCCAGTTTCGAATTAGAAAAAAATGGGAGGATAAGTTTTTCGTCATGTGGTTTCAGAAACAACTATGCAAGCCTTTCCTTGCTTTTTGGCTTGTAAAAGGGCTTGGTCTGCTGCTTCCACCAAGGATTGTGGAGTTTGGCCATGATCCGGAAATGTTGCAATTCCAAAGCTTAAGGTCGTAAGTTTCGAATGTTTCAATTGACTCAAAATTCTTTGGGCTATGTCACGAGCCTGGTCTGCTTGTGCTTCAGGCAAAATCAAAGCAAATTCTTCACCACCATAACGTGCGGCCAAATCGGTGCTGCGACGACCTGACTCTAAAATCTGGGCAATGCCTTTGAGAGTTTTATCGCCTGCGGGATGCCCGAACTCATCGTTAATTTTTTTAAAATTATCGGCATCACAAAGAACAAGACTCAAGGGTCTTCCAAATCTTTTGGCCCTAGAAATCTCAGAGCTGAGTCGGCTCCAAAAATATCTTTGGTTAGCAAGTCCCGTAAGGCCGTCAGAGAGTGCTTGCTCGCGCAAAATAATATTTTCTCGATGAAGATCATACTGGCCGCGGGCGTTAAATATGGCCTCGTGGAGGTCCGATTTTTCCCAGGGCTTTGTAATTATTTGGTGCAAGCGAGCTCGATTTATCGAGGGAGCAGCTTCCATTAAGTCAACAAACGCGGTTAGACAAAGTCGTTGGGTTTGGGGTTTGGTTTTGGCAACTTTTTCAAGAAACTCAATTCCGCTCATTTCGGGCATTTTAAGATCACTTACAACTAGAAAAAATTCTTGTTCTGCAATTTTCTTAAGGGCCAACTGCGGATCAGTGCATGTAATAACTTCGCAAATTCCTCTTAAATCTCTTTCAATGGCTTTCAAAATATCCGGCTCATCGTCCACAACTAAAATTGGCAGAGGAGGAAGATTCAAAGGAATATCGAATGAATTTTTGTTTTCCTTGTTTGGGTCCACAAAAATCATTCCTTTTTTGAAAAAACAAAGGGCAACCAACTTCCTAAGGGGTGGACCTTTAAATCGTAAACTTTTGAATTTGCGACCACAATATTGGAAGGATACCACAGTGGAATAAAAGGGCGATCTTTAAAAATGAGGGTCTGGATGGCCGAATACTTATCTTTCCTGGACTCAAACTGAGTCTCACCTGCTGCCAAATCCAGCAGGCGGTCGACTTCTGGATTAAGGTAGAAGGTTCGATTTCGGCCCGGCGGAAATTCTCTCGAATGAAACAATTTACTTAAAATGTCTGGATCCATTAAGGCCGTTAACCTCAGCGAAAAGATCTCAAAATTGCCTTTCTGAACATCTGCAAAAAAGCTCGCAAACTCGGTCGAATGGATTTGAACTTGCACGCCAATTTCTCGCCAAGACTGCGCAATGAGTTGCAGATTAGAAAGGGTGTCTTTGTCAGAAGAGCTGCGAATACGTATTTCAAATCCTTTTTCAAACCCGGCCTCTTTCAAAAGTTTTCGAGCAAGCTCGGGGTCAAATCGGATTTGATCTAGGGAATCTACAAAATAGGGATTTCCCGGCGGAAGAATGGATGTCGCTGGCTGCGCCATGCCTTTTAACTTAATTTCAGTTATTGATTTACGGTCGATGGCCAGGCTAAGGGCCTCTCTGACTTTTGGAATCTTCAAAACAGGGTGACGCATATTAATGCCTAGATATTGAAGAGTTGAGCCCGGGCTCGATAAAACTCGAATTTGAGAATGTCTTGAGGCTTCTTTGATTTTTTGAGGTCCAAGGGCATTGGCCAGTAAATCAACATCCCCTCCGACAAGAGATAAAAATCGTGTGGTTGGATCTTCAAGAGTCCGAAGAATCACGTTTTTGTAAAAGCTAGATTTTTCGTGAGAAAAATAGTTGTCCCATTTTTCAAGTTTAATATCGCGTCCAACTTTTTTTAAAAATCTAAAGGGCCCCGAACCTATCGGATCTTTTGCAAATGTTTCGGTGTGGATTGCTAAATGTTTGGGAAATACTTTTACAACCGGCAAGTCAGAATAGTAAAAAGCCGGCCTTACCTTTTTTAAGAAAATTCTAAATGTATAGGGGTCGGGGTTTTCAAATTTGCTGAGATCAAAAAACAAAGATTTAATGCGCGAGGTTGCGCTCGCGGCCTGTTCAAACGAATACAAAATATCGGTGGAGGTCAGCGGGGTCCCATCGTGAAACTTTCTATTCTTTGGAAGTTTAAACTCCCATGCTTGGCCAGGAATTATTTCACGAATTTCAGAAGCTAAATCGCCAACAATTTTTAGATTTGAATCGTAATCAACTAAGCCCTGAAAAACCAGGCGAGCAAAATTCCCTGAATTGGCATCGCTGGCAAATCTTACGTCTAGATTTTTAATTTCATTTTCGATTCCAATGACCAAAGTGTCGGTTGGAATCTTTGAAAATTTGGAGCAAGCTGCGACGCTCAGGGCTAGAATGATTTGGGCAAACTTTGGGTCCATCCCAAGCCAAGCAAAACTATGTTTAAATGAGATCAAATGAGCTCCAGTCGAAAACTTTTCCTGTTAATCCTTTTGTCGCCCTTTCAAGTTGCCTTGGGTCAGGACCTGGGACAAGTGGATATTAAAGGGGCTCTCGAAAAACGCCTAAAATTTATTTTCAGTGACGAAAAAATCGCAAAAACCCAGGTCGGAGTAGAAGTTTTTTCGTTAAGCCGCCAAGAGTTTCTTTTCAGAATGGGCCAAGATCTACCGCTTTCTCCTGCTTCTGCAATCAAAGTTCTAACGGGATTGGTTGCCTTAAAACGCCTCGGCCCAGATTTTGTATTTAAAACCGAAGTTCTCGTTGATGGTCCCATCGTAAATGGGGTGCTTCAGGGGAATATTTATTTAAAAGGGGGCGGGGATCCCTCTTTAGTGACCGAGCGTCTCTATTTAATGGTTTCAGACCTAAGTCGTTTTGAAATTAAAAAAGTAACCGGAAATATTATTGTGGACGATTGGACTTTTGATCAGGTGCTTTATGATCCTGTTCGTATTCCTACAAAAACCGATCGAGCTTACAACGCACCCGTTGGTGGAATTAGCTTTAACTACAACACAACAACTGTTTACTTTAGGCCAGGAATCGAAAAAGGCGCTCCGGTAAAAGTTTTTGTCGAACCTGATACGGGATTTATTGAGGTTGTAAATACTGCAAAGACATCCAAACGAGGCGGTTCTTACAAAGTGGTTGCCAGTAGAACAGAGGGTAAGGGCAAGGATATCATCAGAGTTACAGGCGAAATGCCTGAAGGGCTTTCCGAACAGCGAAGTTATTTTAATGTCACTAGCCCTATTCAGTATGTGGGTTCCGCATTCAGAAGTATGGCAGAAAAATCGGGTATTCAATTCGTTGGTAAAGAAATTCTGCATCGAGAGGTTCCTGCGTCGGCCAAAAAGCTCACTACCTTAGATTCTCTGCCGCTGCGTGAAATCGTGACTCTTATGAATAAATTTTCAAATAATTTCATTGCAGACACACTCATAAAAACTTTGGGTCGAGAGCTCAAGGGCGCTCCTGGAACTATGAAAAAAGGAATCGAAGTGCTTTGGGAAGAAAGCACCCGACTCAATATCAATTCTGCAGGGTTTAATGTTGTGTCGGGCTCTGGCCTGACTCGCGAAAATAGAATGACGGCTCACCAATTTGTAATGCTCATGAATGCAGCTTACTGGGATTTTGATGTGTTACCCGAACTCCTTTCTTCGTTGCCGATTGCTGGAAAGGATGGAACTCTTCGAAGTCGCCTGAAGGGTACGTCGGCCAACGGACGGTTGCGAGCAAAAACGGGATCCATTGATGGAGTTTCCTCTTTAGTTGGAATTGTGCAAAGTAAGGGCGGAGAATTGCTGGCCTTTGCAGTTCTAATGAATGATAAATCTAAAGTTCCCGGTTCCATGCATCCATGGCAGAACTATTTTGGCCAGGCCCTCGCCGATTTTAACCGTAAGGTTCCCTTAACAGAAAGACCAGATCCAATTCCGCCGACATTGGATTCCGCAAAAGATTCCGAGGCCGATGCGCCAACTGAAAATTCAGGACCTCGTTCGACTTATGATTAAAAAATTCTGCCACTGGGCTTTGCTTTTACTTGGAGTTTTCTATTTACCTGTTTGCATTGCAAACAACCAAACCACCACAATGCCTGTCGAAGTTTTAACTAAAGAAAGTTTCATTGAAGAGGCTCTTGAATTTAAACGCACCCGAGCTAAGGATCTTCTCGCAAAACTTGAAAAAAGTTTAGCCATGAAGGCGGATTTTGATCCTGATGAATATCAATTTCGTAATTTTCACTTAAGGATTTCCTCAAAAGAAAAAATCAGTCTTGATTTCATTGAGGCTCAAATTACCGGTCGAAAAGTAGAAGCCAATCCCCTTCGAGGGCGACTGGGATTGGCAGATGCCATGCATTGGTGGTCGTTTGCCTGGCCACTGCGAATTACCGACGCCAGGCCACTTTTAGACCTTGAAATAACTTTTCGAAGGCATCCCAATTTGCCACCTCTTGGAGCCGGTTTGAAAATTGAAAAAGTCCGTCGCGAATTTATTTTGTCGCAACCAATCGATGCCAAGCCGGTTTTTTTAGATGTGCACATTGCCAAACAAGACCCTTTTTCTCTTAAATATGATCTTGAACTCCAACAATTGGATTTGGCGGAAGTGAGTCCTAGTGAAAAATAGGATTTTTGTATTGCTTGTTTTGTTTATGGGATTCCTTTGCCCCAACAGGGGTGAAAGTCAAAACGCAAGTGTAAAATCGCGATACAAAAAATTCAGAAATATAAAATTTGAAAAAGTCTGGGCAGATTGGGGCGATCTTTATGAGAAAAACCAAAAAGAGACGCTCTACCATTTGATTCAACTTGATGAGGCCACCCAAACTGAAAAATGGGTTTTAGAAGGTTTTAAAAAAAATCTCCTTCTTGCCTCCCTAGCTTACGAACTCAATCTTTCAAAAAACTATTCTTCATCGCCGCTCATTGCAGGCCAGAGTTTACTGGACTCCTTTAGAGAATCACTTTCAACGAATGATATTTTCAATTTAGAACAAAGCTTGGATTTAGTTCGTTTTGACGTGAGTAAAGAACGATGAAAGTAATTTTAATTTGTTTGCTTGTGAGCTTCAGTGCGCAGTCTCAGGAACAAATTTCTTCAGAGATTTTTAAGAAATGGACAAACACACGGTCAGTTTGGGCAGACGAGTTGCGACTCGCCCAGGATGTTAGCGAACTTAGCAGAAATGATGACAAACTCAGGCGAGCTTTGAAGGGCCAGACACAAGGCAAAAGTTTCTTAACTTCTATTGATTTTACTAGGCTCGATCCGGTGAGAAAAATTGAATGGCTCATTCGAGTGGCAGACCCGACCCAGATTGAGGTTTCACAGCAAGACATGAAAGCCATTGGAACTTTGGCCCTCGCCGAACGGGTTTTGGGAATACTTCTTGAAAATAGGCTGACACAGGTTTTTCAGGGCAAACTCGAGATTAAAGTTTTCAGGGAAAAAATGCGCTTAGGGCTAGAAGCTCTTCCAAAAGAAATTTTATTTAATCTGAAAAAGGGCGCCTGGTGGGATTGGTTTTTACAAGATGATTCAAGGGCCTTGGGCAGAGATTTTCAGGGATTTTCTCCAGAAATTGATCCACGACTCGAAGGTCTAGTTTTTTTTTCAAGAGCAATTAAAGAAAATAATTTTCTGCAAAGGTGGAATAATTTTTCCTGGGCCAGATATGTTTTAAATTCGGACCCTCAGACACGGGCTCGTGGGCTCATTGTTTTTGACGAAGCTCTTCAAAAAATTTGGCTGTCACGCGACCTGGCTGAGTTGTCGCGGGCCCGAGTTGAGAGTTTTCTTAATGTTGACGAACCCGGATTGATGGATCACCGGTTTTATTTTCTTCGTCAGTGGGAGATTCTTGCAGCGAAACTCGAAATAAAATCTACAGAAGAAATTTTGCTTGAAACTAGAATTTCATGGTCAGAGAAACGTGGGACCCCGGTTTCAATTGGCGAGTGGTTTCGATTGGCCCAACTCCGAGTGGACCTAGAAAAAGTCGACGAAGCCTTTCGGGCTTTAGCGATACTTGAAAACCGAATTTTGGATTCAAATGAGACCAACAGCGGCGGACTTGTCTCGGTATCAGAGGAAAGTTGGAATCTCTCTCAGAAAATCGACCTTGAAATTCTGAAGGCTCGGGCAGTTTTGAATCTTTCGAAGCTTCAAAAGGAACCTACTCGTGGAGAAACTCTCGCTTGGGCTCAAGAGTATTTTCGTCGGTCTTTAGAAATGGGAGCCCTGTTATCGGATCGAAGGGATGAAGTTTTAATGGCCTACAGCCAACTCTTAGAATCGCGAGGTTTTTGGGTCGAGGCAAGTGAAGCCTGGCACAGTTTGTTTTTAGGCGGGCGAGACGCTGATTCCAGAAAACAAGGACTCTTTAAAGCGGCCCAAGTTTTGGCCTGGAACTTGAAAAAAGAAACACCTCAAGAGGCTACTCAAAAAATACTTTTTCGGTTTGCGAGTTTATCTTCGTTTTTCGTAAGAGCTTACCCCTACACTAAAGAGGGCCGGACATTAGCCGCGACCTTGCGAGTGGAATCTCGTAAAAAAGGTTTTTCAAAAGACCCCGTGATTGGGGCCACCCTGTTTGAAATCGAAAGCCTTAGTGATCCCAAGTTTTTAAGTAAACAAAAGAATACGAGTTCAGAATGAATAAAAAGTTCTGTTTACTCATTTTTTTTTGTTGGGGGGTTTTTTGGTCTCAAAACGTAAAGGCCGACTCTCAGCATTTGTTTTCTTCCCCTTGGCCTTTGGACTTCAAAGTTCCTGATTCAGATTCGATACTGAATTCTCAAAAAGAAAAAGGAGTTTGGCCGCGTAGGCAGATAGCTGGAGACCTCAAATCAATCCAAGTCCGCATGAACCAGTGGATTCAAAAACTCGAGCAAAGTGGGGAGTGTGGAATCTATAGGTCCCATTTAATTCGCTTTTCAGAAAACATTGATCAACATGTGCTTCGAATTCTTGGCAATCCCGTGATTTTGGCCCAGGAAAAACTCAGGGTCGAAAATATTGAAACCCATTTTGGGTCTCTCGTTCCCTTGCTCATTGAAAAATGTTTACAAGGTTCGAGGGGCACCACAGAGGAAGTTCTAGAAAATGAGTCCCATGTACAGAGTCGTTCTTTCGGTTTGAGTAAGTCCGCTCTGCAGTGGGGTTCGCAAGCCCATTTGGGTTCGGGGACAGTTTATTCCATCGATGAGGGAATTCGAAATCAGCTCGGGTGGCAGGGACAATATCTGTTGCCGGTAATTTCAGATTCCTTAGTTGATTTTAATCTCAACCCTAGACTTCAAAATTGGGACAGTCAGTTTCTGTGGGGAGGTTCTGCTGAGATTAAATTTGCTGATAGTAGAAATTCGAAATCCAATTCATTTGTGAGTTTTGACTACAAAAGAGATTCAGGGCTGTGGGCTTTGAACAGAGCCCAAGTTCAGCAGATCTCTCAGTGGGGCACCCAGCTCAAATATCGCCCGGTAATTAACCAAAGGCCCCTTACTTTTGGCGCAGGGCTTGCTCAGGTGACTTCAGGTCAAAGTGGGTTTCTGGCAGGAGTTTCCTACGACTTTGTGGTTGAGGTCCAAATAAATCCCTCGGAACTCCAGAGTGAACACACGATCGTTTTTAGCGGTGAAATTTTTAAGTCCGATGGCCAATCCCTATATCCCTCAACTCAGAGTTTGCTTGCTTTCTACAAACTTCGAAGTGTTTTGTTGCGAGGGGGCGCTGGGGAATTTGACTTTGGGGTAAATGAAATTAGAGATGGATCTTCCGTGGTAGGTTTGTTTCCCTATTTAAGGGTTCAATTTGAAGACACCACTCTTGGAATTCGTGGCACTCGTTTCCCACAGATTTCCGGAAAAATTACAGCAGAAACAATGGGCAAAAAAAGCCATGTAATGTCCGTGGCGCAGGAAGCACTTTTGAAATCCACTCTGGGACTGCAATGGAGTCAGTCCTTTGGATTAGACTTTGGTGGTGAAATAAATCGGCAAGTTGCAAAGTCCGAATATTTTTTATCAAAAGGTTCACAAATCAATAGTCTCAAAGTTTTTTTGGAATCACGGTTTGGGCCACAAAGAAATTCAGGAATTGAAGGTTCAATATTTTCATTTCAAGTTGCTTACAAGGAAAATTTCTATTCGGGCCCCTCACCAGAAAATTTAGATTCTAGACTTTGGCTTTTTCCTTTGGGAAATTCCAAGGAAATCACCCTAGCAGGAGTGTGGACCCATGAGTTCTAAGACAAATTCAGAACTGAAGTGGACTCCCTTTGGCGGACTCGGGGAAGTCGGAATGAACTGCATGGTTTTTGAGTTCGGACCGGTGGCGGTGCCGGTTGATGCAGGAATTTTGTTTGCAAATTCGAATGATTTTGGGATTGAAAATCTTCACCCTGATTTTGAAGAAATCTTAGTTCAAAAAAAACCTAAATCCTGGATTATCACACACGGGCATGAAGACCATATTGGTGGAGTCCCCGCACTTTTTCGATCTGCCTTTGAATCCGACTCAGACCTGCCTCAAATTTTCGCCCCGCCCTTGGCAGCAGCATTGATATCAGAAAAACTTAAAGATCAAATCGGTACAACCGCCTTGGGGCAAAGCGCACTAAAACAAATTATTGCGGTTGAATTTACTCAATGGATTGAGCTTACAGTGGGGCTCAAAGTCATGTTTGTGCCCAATCGACACTCCACTCCACAAAGCTGTTCGTTGTTTTTTAAGTGGGAAAGTGGAAAAAAAAACACAAGGCCCATGAAAATTTTTCACTCGTCTGATTTTAAATTGGATTTCAACAAATTCGAAGACGGCCATTTAACTTTAGATAAATACAAAGTGTTTGATGAAGAGGGCGGAGCCGATATCGCCTTTATTGACTCTACAAACGCTGAACGAGAGGGGCACTCGGTTTCAGAAATCGAAGTGTTACCAGCCTTAGAATCGCTTACACAAAAATCAGAAGGTAGAGTTTATGTAAGCTTGTTTTCGTCAAATCTCTATAGAATGGCCGCTTTGGCAAAAATGGGTGCGGCGGCAGGGCGGGTGGTTTGTTTAGCTGGAAGAAGTTTGCAACGAACTTGGGCCCTCGGACAAGAATTGGGTTTTGGGGGTTCAGAAATCCCAGACACCTCAGGGGTTACTTTTGTTTCGAGCACTGAAATCAACCGAGTCATGCCAGAGAAGCAATTTATTATTTGCACCGGCAGTCAAGGCGAAGGCCGTTCGGTACTGAGTCGACTCGCCTCGGGAAGTCATTCCGAGCTTGTGGTGGATTTTGGCGACACAGTTATTTTGAGCAGTAAAGTGATTCCCGGTAACGAAAAGTCAGTGTCTCGAATTTTGAATGGGCTTTTGAGGCGGGGTGCACAAGTTTATTGGAGTGAAAAAGTTAAGTCAGACTTAAAAATGCCAATTCATGCCAGTGGTCATGGCCGGCGCGAAGAAATTAAAATGCTCATAGAAACCCTTAAGCCCAAACACGTGGTTCCCGTTCATGGTGAATTGAGACAGCTCCATTCTTGTCGCGACATTGCCCTTGAAGTTGGCATTCAGTGGGGATTGCAGCGGGAAAATATTTTTGTTGTCGAAAATGGAACTCAGTTAGTCTTTTCGGCAAGCCCAACCGGATGTAAGTTTTTAGGCAAAGAGAACTTGCCTTTGCCCCCGCGAATTTTGCAGTTTTCTAATTTTTGGGCACGTAGCAAAGATGAATTCTTAAAATTTCGCAAACAAGCTGCGACGGGTGGGGTGGTATCGGGCTTTATCGATTCTGCAGGTAGAACTCGAGTTAGTTTACGAGGGGTTGCCCCTGAAAATGTGAGTTTAGACATTTCAGATCTCGAAAAGTGGCTAGAAAATCAATATCGGGGCTTACTGCGTGAGGGAGGCTTTCGAAGCCACGATCCCGACCTTGAGAAAACACTTGGAGAAGAACTCGCTCGATACATGAAGCGCACAACGGGCCTAAGGCCCGTGTGCGTAATTCATTTAATTGGTCTTTAAATTTTCAAATCTTTAAAACTTGCAATGGGTAGGCCCATTGAAACTGGAGTTTTTTCGAAGGTCATAGTCTTTTCACGATTTACGCGGCTTGGGTCGTCGGCATATTCGGCCAAATACATAAAAGCTTTCAAGTTATCATTGAATGTTACAGGAATTAGCGAGGGGTCAGGATAGAATCCACCGGTCCACATGCTTCTGGGTGAAAGTTCAAAGGTGAAAGCAAAGATACCGAGTTCGCCGTAGGCCCAATCAGTTGTGTCGCCGCTAGCAACATACAAGTCAGAGGATTGTTGAGGAGTGTATTTATTGAAACGTGCCATGTCAGTGGCCATTTTTTGGAATACTGGAAGATCTTCTTTGCGGCCGTCTTTGTCTCCAATGGGTTCTTCTGTGTGACCCCAAGGGTAAAGTACGAGTTCCGAAAAAGTGTGTACTGATAGAAGAACTTTTGCTCGAGTTTGGGATCTTACAAAATTTCTAACATGCTGGGATTCGATTTCAGAAAAAGCAGAGGGCCCCCTATAAGTTTCAGCGTTTGGATTGCTTGAGGCGCCGCGCCCGCCCCATCCGTATGAATAGTTTCTGTTGAGGTCGACACCATAGGAGCCATCAGAATTTCGGGCTCGATTTTTTCTCCACATTCGTCCACCACCTTCAGGCTTGAAATCAAAAACATGGCCATCCGGGTTCACCATTGGAGCAATGTAGAACTCGCGAGAATCTACAAGTCGGGTTACTTCGGGGTCATTTCCGTAATTTTCAACAAGGTATTCGGCAAAAAGACTCGGAACCTCTACTGAAAGATGTTCGCGCGCATGGTGACATCCAAAAATTAAAACAGATGGTGTTTTTTCAAGTTCAGCATCGACAGCCGATTTTCCGCTAATTCGAATCAGTGGAATATCTCTGCCCTCAAGGCTTTTCCCGAGGCTCAGGATTTCGACAATCTGTGGTGATTTCTGGCCGAGAGTTTGTAAGCGTTTTACGGTTTCATCATAACTGTGAAAACGATTCTCAATTACCAAGGCCCCGTGTGATTCAACCTCGGTTTTGAGGACTTTTTTCTTTAGATTTGGATTGAGCCACTCAGCTTTAAGTTCAAAAGTTTGGGTTTCAAATCCCGCTTTTTTTAAGACTTCAACGTCTTCAGCTCGGCCAGCGAAATAGACTTTGTCAGAGAGAATTTCGACGGGCTCGTAGCCCAACTCAGTGATTCGAGTTCGCCCCTCAACAGTGTGAGTTTTGACCTCAATCCAAATTTGAGGTGGGTCTTGCCTTGGCGCTCCATGCGCAGTGGCAAAGTTGACCCCAAAAGCCAAACTCAAACAAAAAAATACCGAAATTGACGCTAAATTTTTCATGAATCCCCCATTTAAAGGCCAACAAATGTGGCCCTTTCCTAACTTCCCTATTTCCCGTTTCCCGCAAGACAGGTTACCAGGGTCTCGGTAGAATTCTACTTAATTGTGGAAACGATTTTGAAGTATCAAGCCCGCAGTAGAGACTGGATCGAGGCCCGGGGCCCCGATTCTTTGAGATTTTTGAACGGTATGTGGACTGCTGATTTTTCGCGCGCCACAAGGGTCGGGGGCCTCGTTAGCGGAGGGGCCTTGCTTTTAAGCGTCAAAGGCAAATTGGTGAGCCCAGCAGTTTTTGTGGGGTTTGATCCTAACCATTTTGTGTTTTCCTTGCCCGCGGGGGCCGGTGATGGGGCGCTTAAATCCATGGAAAGTCTTTTGGTGGCTGACGATGTTGACCTTAAACTTTTTAAATCAGGGCAAGGGGGACCTTTTGGCAGTGTATTGAGTTTCCCCTTGGGTGCTTCAACCGAAGAAAACATGAACAACCAAAATTGGATTCAGCACGATGTTCCCGGGGCCCAAGACCTACTCGCACGAGTTTCAAAAACAGACTCGGGGTTGTGGATAAATCGGGGAAAACTCTCGCAGTCCCATGTTGAATTGTGGATTGAATCAGGAAAAAATTTCTCGGCAAAAGATTCTCAATCCCTAACTTCAGAGGAGTACTTTGAATTAAGGTTTAGGTCGGGAGTTCCAGAATGGGGAGTGGATTGGGCTTTTGATTCTATGCCCCTGGAATTTCCAGTTCAGGAAGTCATTTCATTCCATAAAGGTTGCTATGTGGGCCAGGAAGTTGTGGCCAGGGCCACCTTTAGAGGAAAAATGGTTCGTTCTTTTTGCAGATTCGAGGCTCTGGCGGGTCAAATGCTAAAAGCAGATTTTGTTTACCTAGAGGGCCAGTCTGATCCCCCAGTTGGAAAAATCACGAGCTTTCTGGGTTCAAAGGCCTTGGGGCTCATCCGATTGTCAGCGCTGGATGCTGGAAAAGCGTTGGTTCAAAGAGTTTCTGCAGAAAATTCTCAGGAGTTAGGACCGCTGAAAGTTTCCATCATTGAGGGGATCAAAGCTCACTAGTACTCATTTTTTTATGGAATCCAATTTAGAAAATTTTCTTTGGTATCTTTCAGCAGAGCGTAGGCTTTCTAAAAATACCGAAGAGGCCTACCGCAATGACCTCAGGGCTTGGACTGAGTTTTCAGACTTTAAATTGAATTCGCAAACTCCGCCAAGTCAGGAAGTCATTGTTCAGGGCCTCCAGAATTTCAAGGCTCAGGGCATGGGGACGGCCACTGTCGCAAGGCGAAAAGTAGCCCTTAGAATGTTTGCTCGTTTTCAATCGATAAAAACCCCAGAGTGGGAAAAAGTTCTCAAGGCTTTACCTATGAATCGGGCTGAAGAGAAATTTCCTAAAGCACTTACAGCTTCAGAGATTCAAAAATTTTTAGAATTCGAACCCGGTGCAGAGCCCCGCCTGATTCGTAACAAGGCCCTTATTGAGCTGCTTTATGCAAGTGGTTTGCGGGTGTCAGAAGTCATTAGTTTAGAGTGGAAACACGTAGATGAACGTATGGGGGGGGTGCGAGTTATGGGCAAAGGTAGCAAGGAACGATTTGTTCCTTTTACCGAGCAGTCGGCCCAATGGCTCAACAAGTATCGTGACCAGGTTTGGGGGAACTGGGCTGAGAGGGCATCAAAAAAAAATAAGGGCAGAATTTTTTTAAGCTCTCATGCCAAACCTCTTTCACGCATGACGGTTTGGAAGATAGTGCACCAGAGATCGCTTGAAGCAGGTATTGACCTAATTCATCCCCATGTTTTGCGCCATAGTTTCGCGACACATCTTATTCAGGGCGGGGCGGATGTTCGGGTTGTGCAAATACTTTTAGGGCACACCACCCTTGATGCCACCGAAAGATATCTTAAAATCGGGGATCAAGAATTGCACCGGGTTTTTAGGGAGTTTCATCCCCTCAATCGGTGAAGTAAGATATTGCGAAATGACTACGAAAAATTCGGGACGTGAAAATCCACAGCCTCAGGTACAGGCAAAAACTACTCAAGAAATTCGCGAGGCTTTTTTAAGTTTCTTTGAAAAAAAGGGCCACCAGCGAGTTCAAAGTTCAAGTTTAGTTCCACAAAACGATCCCTCTTTGCTTTTTGTAAATGCAGGGATGGTTCAATTTAAGGATTGTTTTTTGGGTCTCGACAAGCGCTCATATTCCCGAGCAGTGAGCAGCCAAAAATGTGTAAGAGCTGGCGGCAAACACAATGATCTTGAAAACGTTGGCTTTACGGCTCGCCATCACACCTTTTTTGAAATGCTCGGTAATTTTAGTTTCGGTGACTATTTTAAAAAGGACGCCATTCATTTTGCTTGGGAATTTGTAACTCAGGTTTTGGGCCTACCTAAAAATCGTTTACGAGTTTCAGTTTTTGAAAAAGACGATGAAGCTGCTGAAATTTGGCACAAACAAGAGGGAGTTCCCATAGATCGCATTGTGCGTTTTGGAGAAAAAGATAATTTTTGGGCCATGGGAGACACCGGGCCCTGCGGTCCTTGCTCTGAAATTTTTTGGGACCAAGGCAAGGAAGTCGATGGCGATAGGTGGCTTGAGTTTTGGAATTGCGTTTTTATGCAATTTGACCGAAGTGCCGATGGCACGCTGACTCCATTGCCCAAGCCCTCAGTAGATACGGGTATGGGTTTAGAACGTATGGCGGCCATTTTGCAGGGGGTGCCGTCTAACTATGATATCGATTTGTTCCAGGGTCTGATGCATTCCACTGCTAAATATATTTCTCAAAAAACAAAAACAAATTTCATTTATAAAGCAGACGACAATCGCTGGGAGGCTTCCGCCCTGAAAGTCATTGTTGATCACTTAAGAAGCACAAGTTTTTTAATCGCAGATGGGGTTCTTCCTTCCAACGAGGGGCGCGGATATGTTTTGAGGCGAATCCTTAGACGAGCGGTGAGGTTCGGAAAAAGACTTGGGCTTGAGGAACCCTTTCTGTGTGAAATTTTTCCCACCCTCCAGCAAAGCATGGGGGCTGCATATCCAGAGCTCAATTCGCGGCAATCGGTAATTACAGAAGTTTTAAAGCAAGAAGAATCACGGTTTTTTGAAACTCTCACTCGCGGCCTACACATTCTTGATGAGGCCCTTCAGAAGGTCGGAAGCTCAAAGGTCTTGCCAGCCGACGTGGCCTTTAAACTTTACGACACCTATGGATTTCCTCTTGACCTTACAGCTCTCATAGCTCGTGAAAATTCTTTCGGGGTTGATGAAATCGGATTCCAAAAACTTATGGAGGGTCAACAAGAACAATCGCGTAAAAGCTGGAAAGGTAGCGGAGAGTGGGCCGCGCCTGCAGAAGTCAAAAACTGGAAACAAAAAAATATCCACCCAAAATTTGTGGGCTACGAAGTTTTGACTGTTCCATCTGCCAAGATTGAAGAAATTTTTGTTGGGCCTCAACTTTCTTGGATTTCAATTGAACCGTGTCCGTTTTATGGCGAAGGCGGGGGGCAAGTGGGTGATGTGGGCTGGCTCACATTTAGTGGAACAAGGCTCGAAGTGATTGATACGCAAAAACCTTATGACGGGGGCGTGGCACTCATGTTGAAATCAACGCCAGAGTTACAAAAAATCAAGGTTGGTGATTTGGGTCTTGCCCAAGTTGATGAGAATCATCGTGGGCGAGTGCGTGCCCACCACACGGCGACCCACCTTTTGCATGCGGGTTTGAGAAAATTTTTGGGAACCCATGTGCAACAGGCAGGTTCACTTGTGACCGCAGAAAAGTTGCGATTTGATTTTTCTCATCCAAAATCTTTGAGTTCCGAAGAAATTTTAAAAATCGAGGATTGGGTCAATG
>CAXNEW010000024.1:0-23533 GCA_964201665.1 Bdellovibrionota bacterium | reverse complement strand
CCCCAAAAGGACAACCAAGGGCAGGTAGCAAAAGAAAAGAATAAGTGGCCGAGACCACGAGTTGAGTTCATTAAACTGAAGCGACCAATCCAGATGGCGATTAACTCTTTCGTCAAAAATTTCTTGACTCCAGTTTTCAATTCCAAAACTTCGAATAACCGGAAGTCCATTTAAAAATTCGGAAAGCTGGGCATTAATCATCGAACTTGATCTGGCCATTTCGCGGTTTAGGTGCCGCACTCGATTTTTGATTCCTTGAGTGAGAAACAAAGCCGGAAGGGTAGCCAGGCATAAAAAAAAGCCGAGTTTAAGATCGGTAACTAACATCGATGTTAAGACAATGACCAAATTGAATGTCGAACTCGTAAGGCGCGCAAAAGTGCCTGTGAAAAAATCGTCTAGCCCTTCTACGTCGTGAGTGATGCGAGTAACGATTCTTCCTAAAGGCTCGCGGTCATAATAACTTAAAGGCAGTTGGGTTATTTTAGAAAAAAGATCGGCTCGAATATCTCGCAGGGCTTTGGTTGCACTACCGGCAAGCCCGCGTCTGGCGGTATACATAAGTATCACTGCAATAAACTCAAAGGCCAAAACCGCGATGGCCCAGGGTTTCCATGCGACTTCTTCTCCACGCCTTAACTCAACAAAAATTTCAACCAGTCTGCCAAGACCCCAAGCCCCTGCGACCCCAGCGATTCCAGCTAATGCCAAGCCGAATAGTGGAAAAATAAACTTGAAACGATAGGGCCTCGCATATCGAAAAAAGAATGCGTAAATTTCGGGGCCTGAGGCACGCCTGCGATCTTTGAAATCCTCGGGCTTATAACTTTCAAGAAAGGCCACGAGGTGTCTCCAGTGAAGATTTAGGTTGAGTTTCCGTATGCTCTAACACGATTTGGTGATCGCAAAATCTGAGAGTTGAAGCCCGGTGGGCCACCCAAACAAGAGTTGTTTGAGAAAAATACGAATCAAGACCATGCAGGATTTTTTCTTCAGTTACAGTGTCAACAGCGCTCAAGCAATCATCTAAAAGTAGAATTTCAGGCTTTCGCAAAAGAGCTCGCGCCAGGGTGAGTCTTTGCTTTTGGCCACCTGAAAGGTTTATTCCCCATTCTCCAAGCGGGGTATCTAGCCCTTTGGGAAAACCCTCTACGTCCTCTCGTAGACCAGCGAGTTCTAAGCTAGTCCAGATTTCGTCGTCGGGTGCGTTTTGATCCAGCTTTAAATTTTCCCTCACTGTGGTTGCAAATAGAAAAGGTTTTTGGGGAACGAGATTTAAAATTTCTCTAATATCTTTATGTGCAAACTTACGGATATCTTTTCCAAATAGCTGAACATCTCCTAAAAAATCTCGCTCAAAACCCGAAAGAATTTGCAAAAGAGTTGTTTTACCGACTCCTACAGGGCCACGAATTCCCAGCCTCTCTCCGGGTTTCAAACTAAATGAAAGTCCTTTGAGGATAAGTTTGTTTTTTTGATCAGGAAAGGCAAAGTGCAAATTCTCGACCTTAAAAACATTGTCCTGCGAGTGAAGAGTTTTGCGCTCGGGTAGATTTTCTTGCCCCGGCGAGAGCAAAGATTTCTCAGGACTTTCGCGCAAGACTTTTAAAATACGACGCAGACTGGCTAGACTCCGCTGCCACTCTGAAATCTGAACACCCATTTCAAACATAGGCCCCTGAATCATAAAAATATAACTTTGTAGGGCCACGAACGCCCCTAAACTCAGTTGCCCCGCAATGACCTTTTGAATTCCAAGCCCCAATAAGATTCCATAGGCAATTAAAGGGGGAATTCCCGTAAGAGGAATAAATGCAAACGAGGTTTTCAAGACTTTAAGCCTTTTTTGCCGATATTCTTCGGCAGCCTCTTTGAGGCGATTCTGCCACAGGCCCTGTGAGTCGGTCACTCGTTGCAAACGGATTGTGCTTACGGTTTGTGCTGCAATGTCAGAAAGTTTCGAAAGGCATTCTTGGGCTTCACGGTGTTGGGAGGCTTCTCTCTTGGCTACTTTTTTCAGAAGTGGGGGCAAAATGGGTAACAGAGCCAAACTCCAAAGGGTAAGCTCAACATTGAGGTTAAACATTGCGACTAAACAAAAAATAAGTAGAAACAAAGTGTCGATACTGGTGACGAGGGTGAATCCAAAGATATTGCGGGCAATTCCCACATCCCCCGCCCCAATATTCATAAGTTCTCCGGCACTGAGTTCGGTTTCAAGTTTGCGGCGCGGTAACCACCTCGCATGGCTCCAAATTCGAGATTTAAGGCGTGCAGCCACAAAGTGGGTTTGCTGGGCCAAATAAAGTCGCCACAGAACCCTGCCTGTAAACTGAATTGCAAACAGGCCCATGAGAATCCAAAAAATTTGTGTATAAGCGGTCCATTTCACAGCTTCTGGAGTGAGACTTGATCCGGCCTCTCCCTGGCCTTGAGAAACAATATCAGTTCCCGAAAAAAAATCGATGGTCCGTTTGATGACCAGCGGAATTGCGACCTCGGTAATATCCGTCAAAATTACGGCCAATATTCCAAAGGAATAAATGAAGTAATTCTCGCGGTATTGCCGAAGAAGCACTGAAAAAATACTGAGTTTCTCGTCGGCAGTGCCCGACAAGGAGATCTTTCGATCGGGTAAAAAAGCCATTTTTGGGGGCCCTGCAGTCTAGTCCATAACGCTAAAGGTCTACACGGTGCGTGTAGTCAAGTATTTGGATTTGCAAGTGGGTCGAGCTTGTGGGATTTATCTAAAGGGGGAAAAAAGGGAGGGTAGTGTTATGAGTCGTTCTGCTCAATCATCTGTTAATTCATCGGTTAGTTCAACCAGCAATTCCACAAAACAATCAACAAAGGTTTCTTCTAAGCGGGTCACTAGCAAGGCATCTCACGGGGGTTCAGCTGGGGGCAAGTCACTCGCGTCGCAGTCAAATACTGCGGCAAAGGGAAGCAAAAAAGTATCTCAAAAAATTGTTTCCAGAACTCAGCCAGTGGGTACCAACGACAAAGCTCGAAAAGTAAAGGCACGAGCCTCGGGTGGAGGACTCACTTCAAAGCAATTTCAGGAATTGTCTGCCCAGCTAAAAAGTTTACGATCAGAACTTCAGGCAGCTCTTTTGGGCAAAGCCGACGCCTTCAATATGGGGGCTCAAGCTGAAAGCCTCATTAAAGGCGATGATGCTGAAGTTGCCGAAAAACAGCGCATGAACAATGCGGCTCTTCAGGAACTCGATTTTTTAAAAACTCGTTTAGGCCTGGTTCAAAGAGCCATGGCAAAAATGGAAGCCGGAGTTTATGGAATGTGCGAAGAAACCGAAGAGCCCATTGGCTTTGAGCGTTTGACCGTGGTGCCATGGGCCCGTTTTGCCGTACATGTTCAAGAAGTGCGCGAGCGCAAACTCAGAGAGTACCGCGGCTCCCGCCTCCGAAGTGAGTAAAGAGTAATTAGCGGCTTAGAATCATTCGGTAGGCTTCATCGATAAGGGTTGATTGCTTTTGGGCTAGGCCAAGAAGGCGTCCCCGTATATTCAAATTTTGTTTATAGGCCAGGTAGAAGGTTTGGCGTTCAGTGAGAGAAAGACTTATTGCAGATTTCTGCCCAATAAGGGCACAGGATTTTTGTAGAAAATTCAGAAGATCTGTTTCATTTGAAATTTTTTCTAAAATTGGGTTTTGATCGGAAATTCCCTCTGATTTTGGAGTTAACTCGGACAAACTTTCGGTTAATTTTTTCTGATCGCCAAGCTCCTCAAGATAACTCTCGAAACACCCCCCAGAGGTCCATGATCTAAATCCGCGATCTCGTGAAATTAAATTTGCCGCAACTTCAATCTGCACAAGGATTGGCCAGATTTGCCCCGTTGATTCTAAGTTCACTGTTTCAAAATTCTGATCCGCAATGAAACCCTCAACTGTTTTCATTTCTTTTAAGGGCTCTAAAATGGCTTGGGGGCGACCTGGTTTTTGAATTTGATCTTTGAACACCAGAGAACTTTGCTTCAATAAATTAAAACGATTTGTCGATGCTTGTGACTTTGCCACGGAACTTTCAAGATTCTCCCAGGCTTTGAAGTAAATATTTTTTTCATAGGCCTCAGCCGAAAAAGGCGGGGTCCGAGTTGAACATCCAAAAAAATTGGCAAAGCCTAAAACAAAAAGCCAAACAAAGAGCATGTTATTCAAAGAACTACGGGTAAATTTTTTCATCTTCAAGTCTCAATGATATAACAATTCTACTTTGTTCGTAATTTTTCTAAAATCAGTTTTATTGGGAGTTTTTGTAACAGCTCCCGTTGGGCCCATTGGGATTTTGGTTGTTAAAAAAAGCTTAGCTGGCCGTTGGGGCCTGGCAATTTCAGCCGGGCTTGGTGCGGCCGTCGTGGATGGATTTTTTTCAATTGTAGCGGGGTTAGGTCTTACCCAAGTTTCGACTTTCCTTCTTAAGTTTGAAAAACCTCTTTCAGGCTTAGGGGCCTTAATCTTGGTAATTCTTTTATGGATTTTTGAAAAACGAAGGCGCCGTGAAAACCAAACACTTGGCCATGAAGAAAAAGCCGATCAGAATTTTTTAAAAACGGCCCCTGATAAAAATAGTTCCAAAATTAAACCCAAGGGCAATTCCAAGTTAGAAGGGTTTAGGAATTTTTCCTTGTCGGCTTTCATTACATTCACAAATCCGATGACCATTGTCGGTTTCGCAGGGCTTTTTGTAGTGTTTGGATTGATTGGAGTTGAGTCTGGGCTTTTTTTGATACCGATCGGAGTGTTTCTTGGGGCCTGTTTGTGGTGGGGTAGCCTAACATTTTTAGTGTTTCGAATGCGCGGCAAGCTGACCGGCGGATTCGTCAATCGCATTCATATTGCGACCCATGTGCTTATGGCCCTCTCAGCGAGTGTCTGTGTGTATCGATTTGTATTTTAAAGTGGCCGAATCTGGCCTTATAAGTTATTGAAATAAATGGGAATGTGTAGAGACTCAAAATTATATTTTAAGCCCCCTTGGCGAAGAAACCCAAGAGTCTTATGTTTAGGGACTTCGTTTTTGACAAAAAGGAGTACAAAATGGCTGGTGAAGTTCTAGTAGTTGCAAGCAAAGTAAAATCATTTATTAAAGATCAAGGTCAGTGCAATACTTCGAGTGAAACTATTGAAGTTTTATCTAAGGAAGTTGAAAAGATTTTGATGCGCGCCATTCAAAGCGCAAAAACTCAGGGCCGTAAGACGGTCATGGCACGAGACGTAGACGAAACCCACGCTTAACTGCAGGGTTTTCTATCACCCAACGCAGACTTTTCCGACGAGCGTCGCATCAGCTCAACTTTTCCGGTCCTCGTGTGGCCTCCGGCCACAGTCCGGTCCTCAAAGTTGAGCCGCTGCGCCTCACGTCGAAAAATTCTTCTTTAGCCTCGCTAATTTTGGAAATGCCGTGGGTGTTTCTCTCCGGGCATTTTTCTAGTTTCTGTTTTTTCTTCTAAAATCATCGGGTGATTCTGGGGGATTTTTTAAACCCCAGAGGCCCTTTTTGTTTTTTCTGGCTGCGTTCTCTGCGGCCTCTGCCCATTTAGAAATATCAGAATCCGTCTTGGCCGGACCTCGATAGGCAAAAGCATATCCTTCAGTAACTAAAGTCTGATTGATAAGCTCCTGGGGCTGGTTTTCTTGCGAATAAAAAATCAGAGCTAAAAAACGCTGAAAAACATCTGAGCCCCTAATTTCTGTTTGCAGCCATTTTCCTTTTACTCTGGAATTTAAATATTCTTTGGCTTCATTTCCAAAAGCTTGGCCTGAGTGGCGATTTTTTTTTGGACCCCGATTTTTTGCGGTCTCAGGAGCATCGACCCCCAAAAGGCGAAGTTTAAGGGTGAGGCCGTCTCGATTTTTCGCAGTGCAGGTGTCTCCGTCATTGCAGTCTTTTATAAAAAGCTCGGTTTTTACAATTTCAGGTTTGGTACTGATCTCCCTTGATTTTAAAAGTTGGCCTGGCGATTGTGAAAAAGTCAGGTGTCCGACCAAACAAAGAATGACTAACCAAATTGAAAGTTTAGACTTCTTCATAACAGGGCCTGTGATAATCTGTTTTAAATGTTTCGACATCTAGGGAGTGTGATTTTTCTTTTTTTGGGAATTGGAAAACTTACCGAGTCTTGGGCATTTTTGCTGCCGCCGCGGGTGGTGGAAAGAAACTACACCGACACTCAGTTTAAAAGCTTACCGAAAATTCGTGCAGAGAGACTCGAAATTGTGGACCGAAATCCGGTTTTGCACGGAGGCCTAACCTTTGATTCCAAAACTCAACGGATTCGCATTCTTTCAGCCGATGGGACCAAAATTTACGGAGTATCGTCGTCGGTTTTTTGGATGCCAACAACAAGTTTGTCACGGGCCGATGTGACTCCGGTAGCTGGAGATCTTGCCGATAATTTTATTTGGCGTTTGAAGGAAAGTTGGCCCAAAGGAATTCTAAATCATGCCCTTGGACCCTTTTTTCTTGAGGGCACGAGGACGCATTTTAATCCCCAGCGCGCTGATAATCCTGTGTGGTCGCTGGATTTAGGTTTTGTTCCTGATCGGGGCGAAGTCGTTACAAGCTCGAGGGGCTGGGTGGCTTGGAGGGTCGAGCCGGGAGAATATTTTTTCATGCCCCCAAGAGCTGTGCGCGCCTATAGAACAAAAACTCCGCCTGAGGGTGAATTGGTTCGGATGTTTGGGTGTGAAGGTGGCGGAGGGGTCAGTGTTGAAAATCTCGAAAGAGGTTTCGTGCGGTTTGTTTTTTGGACAACTGATTTTGAACCCTCTCAAATGGGACTTTTTGATTTAGGCGGAGAGCAAAATCGCGGAGATTTGGCCCAGGTTGTTCAGCTTGGGGATTGTCGCCGCTTTGTGCTTCAGGGTGCATTTGGTTTGGCGCGCCTGCAATTGAGTGCACGAAGTCAGTAAGGATGATTGAAAGTCCTTCAAAAAAAGTAGAGATTAGGGTTTATGGGCGGCCATAAAAATTCAGGTTTGCCGGATCATTTTTGGATTCGGAATGTCATCATTTGGAACAATACTGGAGTGAACTCGAGCCCACAGGATGTCGAAATTTTAGGCGGAGTTATTGATAAAATAACGCCTGCTCAAAATTCGGTATCCTTAGGCCCCCTTGATATTGACGGCAAAGGAAGGGTTTTGATGCCCTCTGGCGTAGACCCCCAAGTTCATTTGCGAGTGCCGGGCCAGGGCCACAAAGAGCGTCCCGAAACCGGACTTCGGGCAGCCCTCAGGGGTGGAGTTGGTGCTCTGCTAACCATGCCTAATACCCAACCCGTTATTGATTCGCCCGAAGTTTTGGCTGAGGCCCGCAGCCAAGTGATTGCTGCAGAAAATGCCACTGGAGTTCGAGTTTTGTTTTCGGCTGCAATGACCGAAGGCCAAAGGGGCGAGTTTGCTGTAAGTGGCCCAGAACTCGCTCAAGCCGGAGTGGTGGCCCTCACCGATGATGGCCGAGGGGTGGCTCGTGAGGACGTCATGAAAGCGGTGTTTGAGCAAGCCGCTTTAAGTGGATTGCCACTCCTGCAACACGCTGAAGTTCCGGGCCATGGGGGTGTAGTGGCTCCGTCAACTTTGCAAAAAAAATTGGGGCTGGCGGCTTATCCTGATTCTGCCGAAATCGACATGGTCAAAAGGGATCTCGAAATTTTAAAAAACTTTCCAGAGGTTCGCTATCATGTCCTTCATGTTTCACTCTCGCAAACCGTGGAATGGGTGCAAAAGGCTCGCGCTCTGGGTTTGAAGGCAAGCTGTGAAGTTTCGCCCCATCATTTAATTTTTAGCTCTGAAGACTTGGTTGAAGGAAACACCAGTTTTAAAATGAATCCGCCGCTGCGGGCTCCCAAAGAGAGAGACGAACTTCAAAATCTATTGAGTTCGGGGGCCATTGATTTTGTGGCGACTGACCACGCCCCCCACGAGGAAAAGGGCAAGGGCGAGGATTTTAGATCTTCTTATTTTGGAACAACGGGGCTTGAGACCTCGCTTCGCGTGCTTTTTACTCTGATGGCCCAAGGCAAACTTTCAGAGGAGCGTTTGGTTGAGGTCTTTTCAACTGCTCCAGCCCGGTTTTTGGGAATTGATAACGAATTTGGGTCAGTTCAGCCTGGGCGGCCATTAAGGGCCCTTTTGGTGGACCCCCATGCCCCCGCCCGGCCCGTGGTGCAGGGAGATCTTGAGAGTTTGTCTAAGAACAATGTTTTTTTGGGTTTTCCCCTGGCCGGACGTATTTTTCTACATTTTAACTCGGCAGGATTGTTTCGACTTGAACAAGACCCAAACCCAAACTAAGCCTTAGGCCCTTAAGTCGAGGTCCAGAGCGGCTGTGGAACCATCGATTTGTTTGAGGAAATTAAAAAAGTAAATGGCAAAAATTATTCGAAGAACCCCACGTTTTAAACGTCAACGACGCTTAAGCACCGAGCTTCCTGGTCTTGGAAAACCCGGAGCCCTTGATCGTCGTCCCTATCCTCCCGGACAGCACGGCAATCAACGCCGCAAGCTTTCTGAATACGCTCTTCGTCTTGAAGAAAAACAAAAAATTATTTTTCACTATGGTCTTCGCGAAGAACAATTACGTCGTTTCGTAAGAGATTCAAAGCGTGGCCTGGTTTCGGACTGGGTAGATAATCTTGTGGGTCGTCTTGAGCGCCGATTAGATAACGTCGTTTTTCGTTTGGGTTTTGCTCCGAGCATTCGAGCCTCACGCCAAATGATTCTTCATGGTCACGTTCGTGTTGATGGTAAAAAAGCATCCATAGGCTCAATGGTATTGGCCAAAGGTGCAAAAATTACACTGACGGATAAAGGCTTTAAATCAACAAATTATCTTCAAGCAAAGGCAACGCCTCGCTTGGAGCTTCCTGATTTTCTTGGCAAAGAACCCAGCGGTGAAACCGAAATCGGAAGCGTTAGGGATATTCCCCACGCTCATGATATTCCCTTTCCGTTTGAGCCGGGACTAGTAGCCGAGTACTACGCCGCCCGTAAAGCTTAATTGCCAAGCTCGCTTCACTGCGGGCTTTTCCGACGAGCGTTAGGTCATCCCGAAGTGAGAGATCTCTACCGCGCTTGGAAATTCTTGTGGCACTCACCGCGAAAATGCTTCCGCATTTTCTTGGGCAGCTCGGGTACGAATGGCCATTCAAGGCCATTCTTTTCTCCCTCGCAAAGCCTCCGGCTCGCGTTCCGATTTTGGTGGGCTCCTAAAGGGCCCCCCAAAATCTCACGCCCGCATCGCAATAAATTACTTCGTAATTTACCGCTTTAAATAGAAAACGTTTAGTTAGGAAACGAAAGAGAATCTGTGGATTGAGGTATTGTAGGTATCGAATCGATGGAATCATGGGGCTCAGCTGACCAAGTTCCATGATGATTGCTTGCAAACCATTTGTTGCTAGCTTCATCACGTAGGCCCCGAAGAAAATTTATAGGATTGAGGGAATCGGCGTTTAGGTTGGGCGGAAAAAACCAGACTTTGCCGGTCATTTTTTCAATCATCAGAAGCGGGCCGTCGTCACCTTTAATGTCGGGTCTTGAGAGATAAAGATAAACCACTTCACCTCGGGCTTCTGAAAAATGCCTATTCCAGTTTGCATTCCTTAGGCCACTAGAATCTAGGCTAAAGGGTTTTGTTCCAAAGGTTCGTCTAATTAATGCCGGTGGTTTTTTTGGAGGGATAAGTTGCCCATTCGAGGTCAAAATTATTTTATGGGGATTTGGGTTGTATTCTAATCGGAAATTGTTGAGTTGAGGGGCTCCGGTTGGCATAGTTGTAAACTCCGCTTCAAAAAAAATTCCGGGGATTGAAAAAGAAAACGAAATTTGTTTTGCGTCGGCATAGGTTGCAAAGGCGGGGAGTTGTTGTTTTAAAGCAGCTTCGGCTGCATCCGAGATTGGCGCATCGAGAGATTTGTTTAGGTCTAATTCTGCGCGCCTCATGGTTTCCAAGGAATCAATAATTTTAATCAATTCCGGGCTGCATTCGGCAGCCAAACACGTAAGAGAAGAGCCCATTGCTGTTAAAAACATCGATAATGAAAGTAAACAATTTCTGTTTTGCATTGGGGCATTTGATAACGGCGATGCCGCAATGAGTTAACATAGTTTTTTTCGCACGAACACCGTTGGGCCCGAGTACCCGGGTGTCCGAGCAAACGGTGTTCGTGCCAACATGATTGAGTTTGCCGAGGCCTTTTTCTTAGTTCTTTGTTGACGCGTAGAGTTAATTTGACTATCAGGTTTTTTCTTATGGGTCCTTGGAGATTTTGGGTAAGAATTTGTTTTTATTCGGTATTAGCCCTTAAAAGTCCTTTGAGTTGGGGGCACTTTGAAGACTGCCAAGGTTTTTTGGACCGCCTCTTTCACTCCCATACAGAAGCACCTCGTTTTGATGTTCGCCTTGCTGAACTCGCCGATCGGCCCCTTTCCCAAACCCCTGCGCCCTATTTTTTTGATTGGCAAAGGCCAGTTATTCCCTTGAGTGTTGAAAATGGAGATGAAGATTTGGGAATCATTCGAATCAATTTTGATCTAACTCATTTCGAAATTTCGTCCACCTATGTTGATGAACTCAGTTTACTTTTTCGGGACCGACCGGACCTTGAGTTGTGGGTTTCAGGAGAACTCCCAGGATGGAGCAGCGGGCTAGGTTCATTTGCGCCAGAACAATCCCAGCTAGCTTTTCCAGTAAACACTCGAGTTTTTGGAAAAGCTCAGAACCTTTGGGCTAGAGATGGTTCGAAGCCCCTGAGTTTATTAAAAAATGGGAAATCTGCGGTTGTTTTGCCGCGTTCAATGAATCCCGATAGGGACTTAAAAACATATCAGCAACCTTTATTTGAACTTCAGCGGGCTGGGGAAATCGAAATTAGAAAATCCCAATTCCAATGGGAGGGTGGAGATATTGTTGTTGGCGCCAAACATATTTTTGTTGGATATGAGGTTTTGAAATCCGCTCAGATTGATTTTGGTTTTTCCATTGCGGAAGCTCTTGAGGCTCTCAAACATGAGTTTGGAAAATCAGTTATCCCTGTCGGCGCTCTCGATAGGTCAACAGGTTTTATTGACTATGTCGAATATCATGTTGACCTATTCTTAACTGTTATTCGCGATAGAATTTCTGGACGAGAGAAAATTTTACTGGGATCAATGTCCAAAGCAATCGATTTAATGGATCCAAGATTAAGCAATATCCATTTAGGACGCACCCGAAAATTCGAAAACACGGAGAAGTTTTTAAATGAACTTTTCAAGCCTGAAGACCCCGCAAAACCTTGGCAGCCGAATTTTTTGGAAATTCAAAACACAGAAATCAAATTAAATGCGCTTGCTGCCTATTTTGAAAGCCTTGGGTATGAGGTCGAAAGGGTGCCTTTTTTTAGTTTTGGTGAAGAACCACCAGAGAGCTACACCGGCCCAACTTTTTTTTCGTACAATAATATAGTTTTAGGCCAAGGGGTTGCTCTGATTCCAGATCTCGGAATTCTGGCCTGGGACATATATATGAAGCAACTCTTAACCCGCATGGGTTATAAAGTTTATTCTTTTAAAACTGCCCAATTGAGTTCAGTACTGGATGCAGGAATACTTTGTATGACGGAAGTCCTGAGAAAGCCTGCAAATTGCGCTTCTAGAAAATCAGCGGGAAGTTTTTTTCAAACCTTTTAATCGATAACCCTTCGCGGCAAGAATATATTTGTATGACAACGATCGACTGTTCTTTTTGTTTTTAGTCTTTTTTTCTTGCTACTTTAAAAATCAGCTCATAGGGTTTCCCATGTTTTCAAAACAAGGGGGAATTTGTTATGGGGAAAAACATAGGGAAAATTACTTGTTATTTATTTTTTGTCTTTAGCTTTTTTGTTTTTGGCCTTTCGGCAGAGGCTCAGGTGACGCCGCCCGGGCCCATTTTGCCAGAGTCGGTTCGGCGCCATTTGCTTGTTCAAGAGTTGACCTCTCAGGCTGTTGCCGACGTCGATGCTGGAAAGTTTCCGCAATTCACTCATGATGAAAGTGGAGACGAAGACGGCGAAATCTTTTTAGATAGAATTTGGAATATCGGAAAAAAGTTGTGGGCTGTTGTTGAGGCCGGCAAACCCGTTGTGAATGTCAATTTTGACTTCGCCAGTGCACTTCCCTTTGGAGTTAAATCAGCGGCACAGCTTGATAACTGGAAAATCCCGCAATCCAAGGCTTTTCGGGTAGTCGCTCGTAATGGCTTTGGTGCCACCACAGTCGATTTTACTTACCGCATTGTTTATATTCCGGGCGGCGAATTTTCAGGCAAGGGTAAATACCTTTCACGTATAGCCATTTATCCTCAATCTGTTTGGGTCGCTTGGGGCTATACATTTAATGCTCAGGCACAGGTGCCTGAGAGTGGCATTATTAATTTGGGGTCTTCTGCGGATCCCTTAGCTGGCGCCCAGGTCGATGTGAACTGGAAAATAGACACCGTTTTGGTTTCGTCCCAAGGAACCGGAAACTATTTTGTTCAAGGTGATGGAGGATTTAAAAACCTCACACCTGAAAAGTTTTACACTCTAAAATTTAAAAAGCCCGTCATGGATGCTAGTAAAATCGCTCCGTTTTCTAGGTAACGGCCCGACCTGAGGAACGATTTTTTTGTGGTTTGTCTGATTGGCCTAGGCAAAAAGTATTTAGATGTTCTTCTTAGAAAAAAAGAGTCGGAAAAATGTGTGGTAGGTGCCGTCACGCAAGGGATTTCGGGCGTAATCGCATTTCACAATGACTTTTTGGGAGGCATAGTTTTCGGTGTTGATAAGGGCCACCAACTCTTTAATTTGAGTAAATTTTTTCATATCATTTGAAACCGCTGTAGCCGCTTCGGTAGCATAGGCTTTTCCCCAAAAGGGCTCATCAATGATGTAACCCATTTCTGCGGGAATTTCGGGCGAGTAGATTCGACATCCACAATACCCAACTTTTACTTGATCTTCTTTTCGTTCAACTAAAAACATTCCATAACCATGATCCTGAAAATGCTTTTTAAATTTTTGAAGAGTCATTTCAGTTTGTGCAATATCTCTTTTACCACCAATCAGCCTCATGACATTGTCATTTTGATAAAGTTTCTTAAGGAAATCTAAATCCTGATCTTCGAACGGTCGAAACTTGAGTCGCTCAGAAAAAAACATTCAGTTTCAAAAAGGGATCAGGTCGCTAATTTTTTTTGCTAAATGGATATCTTTTAGTGTGAGTTTGCCTCCCACCCTTGGGGCGGCGTCGTGGGTGGTGAGCCTAATATCAAGTCTGTTATAAACATTGGTCCATTCAGGGTGGTGGTTTGATTTTTCTGCCAATTCTGAAATGGATTGCATGGCGGCAAAAGCCTCAACGTGATTTTTAAATTTAAAAGTAGCTTTAATAGAGTGGGCGTCGCATTTTTTCCACGGAGCGGGAATTTTTGTTCCGTAAATTTCTTCGGGCAAATTGAGTTCCCATTCAATTCCTAGTTTTTTCAAATGGGCTACATTAAAAATTTCTGAAACTTGAGATGCCTCAAGTGAATTTAAATTCTGAGGTGACCATTGGGGCTTGTTATCTTTGTCGATAAGGCGCGCTCGTACTCCTTCCATAAAATCTGACCGCGCCGCCAGGGCGGGCATGAGTCGACCTTCTAAAAGAAAACAATCCCGTAGACTGAGGCGTGAGGCTTCATAGGTCATTTGCCGGAATGTGATTGCAGCCGAAAAAGGACAGCCTTGAAAATAGTTATCAAGAGCATTTTTGAGCCAATCAGACAAAGGATTGGGTTTGCGGTGGAGGAGCGTTCTCCAGTGAGCATCAAGTTCGTTAAGGCTTGAAGCGTTTTCAAGAAGCGACGGCACCACTGTAAACAATTCTTGGTTAAATGGAAGATTGTCGAGGTTTTGAATCTTTTGTGCATCGACACACTGAAAGACCTCTTCAAATGAAGTCGCGGCAATGAGGGATTCTAGGAATTTTTCTTTGTGGGAGGGTTCAAAAATACCCTCGCAGAGTCCAAGTTCTGCGCAATCTCGGGGCGTGAGTCTTGCACCGGTGAGGCCTAAAAAGAGACCTAATTTTTTGGGTAGGGTTCCTAAAAAAAAAGTGGCCCCGACATCGGGAAACAATCCGATGGCGAGCTCGGGCATTGCTACTTTTGAATCGGTCGTAAGTAGGCGAAAGCTTGCTCCCTGAAAAATTCCAAAGCCGCCACCCATAACAACTCCGTGGCCCCATATGACAAGGGGTTTAGGAAACAAATGAACTTGATAATCAAATTCATACTCGTCTTTAAAAAACTGGGCCGCTTGAAGGGGGTTTTTTGTGACTCTACTTGCGAGTGTCCGCACATCGCCGCCTGCGCAAAAACCTTTTTCGCCATCGCCGTCAAAAAAAATCCCTAAAATTTGGGGGTCTTGTGCGGCAAGTGTGAAATGACTTTTGAGTTCTAAAATCATCTCATGGGTAAGGGCGTTGATGGCTTTAGGATTTGAAAGTGTGAGGCCTAACCAAAACGAATTTGATTTAGAGGGGCTTGGAATTTTTTTGGCTTTAACTTTTGCTGCAGATTCAACGGTCACTGAAAACTACCTCAACTCTGAAAGAACTGCAGTTTCTTGAAGAATTTGTTTAGAAATAATGACTCGCATAATTTCATTTGTACCCTCGAGAATTTGGTTCACCCGAGAATCTCTGAAGAATCTTTCAACTGGAAAATCCTTGATATACCCGTAGCCTCCAAAAATTTGCAGGGCTTGATTGCACACTTCAAAGCCCACATCGGTTGCAAATCTTTTGGCCATTGCGCAAATCAATGTAGCCTCGGGTGATTTTGTATCCAGTTTAAAGGCCGCAAGCCTGACCATGTTGCGAGCTGCCACTAAATTTGTGGCCATGTCGGCATACTTAAATTGAAGGGCCTGAAACTCTTTGAGCTGTTTTCCGAATTGGCTTCGTTCGCCCATATAGCGGCCCGCGTGTTCAAGGGCCGCGTGAGCGGTTCCCACCGAGCAGGCTGCGATATTGATGCGCCCTCCGTCAAGACCGGCCATGGCCATCATAAAACCCTGACCCTCATCGCCGAGTCTGTTTTGTGCCGGAACCCGAACTTCGTCAAAATTTAGAATGCGTGTACTCTGAGCATTCCAGCCCATTTTTTTTTCATTCTCGCCATAACTGATTCCTGTTGATTTGGCGTCAACAACAAAAGCCGAAATTCCCTTAGGACCGGGCGCGCCTGTGCGGGCCATCACAACTAAAGTGTCGGTGTCACCGCCGCCCGAAACAAAGGCCTTTCTCCCACTTAAAATATAATTGCTGCCTGATTTTTTAGCTGTTGTTTCGAGTGAAGCAGCGTCCGAGCCCGAACTGGGTTCGGTAAGGCAATAAGATCCAAGTTTTTCGCCCGAACAAAGACTCGGGCAAAATTCTTTTCGTGTGGAGTCAGATCCGAAGGTATCGATCATCCAGTTCACCATGTTGTTAACGGTGATGTAGGCCGCTGTTGAGGTGCAACCTGAGGCGAGTTCTTCAAAAATGAGGGTACCCTCAAGTCGCGATAGTCCGGAACCGCCAACTTCGGGCTTCACATAGACCCCTAAAAAACCCAGGCCCCCGGCTTTTTTGACAATGTCTTTTGGAAAATATTTCTTCTGATCCCAATCGCTAGCATGAGGTGCCAGTTCTTTTTGTGAAAAATCGCGTGCTGCCTTTTGATAGGCTTTTTGTTCGGCATTCAAATCAAAATTCATTTCATTAACTCCCTAAAGACGAACTTATTCAGATAAACGAATTGTAGTGTTAGGGCCCTTTATTTGATTTTGGGGCAGGGCTCCACTCGAAGACAAGCTATCTTCAAACCACCTTGAAGTTACAGTTTTGGTTTGGGTGTAAAAACGCACAGCTTGTTTGCCGTAAACGTGTTGATCGCCATAAAAGGATCCACGTGAACCGGTGAAACTAAAAAAGGGCAGGGGCACCGGGATCGGAATATTGATTCCCACCTGGCCCACATCAACCTGGTGTTGAAATTTACGGGCGACCGCGCCACTTGCCGTAAAAATTGAAGTTCCGTTGCCATAAGGGTTGGAATTAACAATTTTCAAGGCCTCATCCAAATTTGCGGCTCGCATAAGTAACAACACGGGGCCAAAAATTTCTTCTTTGTAGATCGCCATTTCTTGAGTGACGCCATCAAATAAAGTGGGGCCCACGAAATTCCCTTTCGGGTGACTTTCGACTCTGAAATTTCTTCCATCGTGTAAAAGTTTGGCGCCTTCTTTTTGTCCTTGGGTGATAAGGCCCTCAACTCGCGTTTTGGCATTTGCGCTAACAAGAGGACCCAAGTCAGCGTCGGGAGTGTCCCAGGCGCCCACTTTTAATTTTTTAATTCCATTTAAAATATCTGGAATCCATTCGGCAGATTCTCCGACAAGTATGGCAACACTGATGGCCATGCACCGCTGGCCAGCTGCACCACAGGCTGCCCCAACGAGGTTGTTGACTACCTGGGCTTTGTTGGCATCGGGCATAACCACCATGTGATTTTTTGCGCCGCCGAGTGCTTGAACTCGTTTGAGGTTTGCAGCGGCCGTTTTATAAACATGCTGAGCAACTGGAACCGAACCCACAAAACTGACGGCGCGAATTGAGGGGTGATTTAATAAAAAATTAACAGTGTCTTTGCCCCCATGAACTACATTTAGGACACCTGCTGGAAATCCCGCTTCTTTGAAAAGCTCAGCTAAACGCATTGTGGTTAGTGGAACTTGTTCGGACGGTTTTAGAATAAAAGTGTTTCCGCACGCAATACTTAACGGAAACATCCATAGCGGAATCATTCCTGGAAAGTTAAAGGGTGTGATGCCTGCGCAAACTCCGAGGGGTTGTTGAATCGAGTAGCCATCGATATTGCGGGCAACGTTTTCGACCGTTTCACCCATTTGCAGAGTTGCAATATTGCAGGCGTGCTCGACCACTTCGATTCCGCGCCAAAGGTCGCCCATGCCATCGGCGAGGGTTTTGCCGTTTTCTTGACAAAGAATTTTTGCGAGTTCCGTTTGGTTTTGTTTAAGAAGGTGCTGAAATTTGAAAAACAAACGGGCCCTCTCAGGAGTGGCGACTTCGCGCCAAGTTTCGAAGGCAAGTTTTGCAGCTGTAACGGCCGATTCCAGTTCAGCTGGGGTGCTTGAGGGGACGCTTCCCAAATTCTCGCCAGTTGCAGGATTGATAATTTCATTGTTTATGGGGCCAGAGCTTGGCTGAAATTTGCCATCAATAAAAAGTTCTACGCATTTGGTCATTTTAGGGCTCCTAGTTTTTCTGGGAACTTACCAAACTTGCTGGCAAATATCGCATATATTGACCCTAGAGAAGTGTTTTTTTTGGGATTGGAGTCATAGCAAAAAATGGATTTTTTTGAAGCTGTACAAAAACGACGGAGTATTCGTAAATTTACGGACGAACCGATTCCGGATTCGGTGGTAACCAAGGCTCTTGAGGCCGCCGTGCTCGCTCCCAATTCGTCTAATGTTCAAACCTGGGATTTTTATTGGGTGAGTTCACCTGAGAAAAAGAAAAAGCTTGTAGAATTTTGCCTGAATCAATCGGCGGCGCGAACTGCACAACATCTGATCGTAATTGTCGCAGACCCGGGGCGATACCATCGCTCACGAAAGCCATTGCTCGATTGGGCGAAGAGTGCCAAGGCCCCTAAACCTGTGATTTTTTACTATGAAAAATTCTTGCCCTATTGGAGTTATCGCTGGGGTTTTTTAAATTCTATCGGCTTGTTAAAGTGGCTGGTGTCACACGTTGTCTTTTTGTTCAGGCCCATCATGATTCGACAGAATTTTTTGTCTGATATGCAGGAAGTTGCCATAAAATCAGCTGCACTAGCGGCAGAAAATTTTGTTTTGGCTTTAACCTCCCAGGGTTGTGCAAGTTGCATGATGGAAGGTTTTGATGAGGGCAGGGTGAGGCGACTTTTGCGACTGAAAGGTACAGCTCGAGTTGTCATGGTTGTGGGGCTAGGTAAGGCCCACGAGCGCGGTACCTGGGGACCTCAGTTTCGTTTGCCGACCCATGAAGTCGTACATAAAATCTAGTAAAATTGAGTCATAAATCGTCTTTACAATTGGGATGTGGGTTGAATGGCCTTGGGATTGGGCTGTAAACCCGGGTTTCGGTTTGAGAATTCCTCTTGAACCCTACTTTCACAGGGGGCTTTATAAATGAAAAGTGTTTTTAAAAAATTAAGACCAACGCGAGCGTTCCTAGGAATATTTTTTGCGAGTTTTTGTTTTTCGTCATTTGCCGAAAGGTGGACTTGTTCGGCTTTGTACTTTTGGTTTGACAAAAAAGGTGAATATCAAAGTGATAGTGTGAATTCAGGTGACCTTAAATTGGAGGAAAAAAAGACCGACGACGGAACCCTCTACAAAACCGCATCTGGAAACTTGAAAATGCCCATGGGTTACTCCGCCCCTTTCACTCTTCAATACATGATTAAGGGGGACACTCCGATTATGTACCTTTGGGCGCAAATTCGAAAAACTACAGGAAAGTCTCTACAACTTGTGTTTAGGGCAGATGACAGTTCTTGGATTACGGCCATTGAAGATCCCGATCTACCCAAAATGCCGCTGATGGGGAGAGTAGAGGTTGAATTTAACAACCCCGTCATTGGGCAAAAATTACTCATTTCAAATCCTGAGACCTTAAAGCTTACAGCTGCTGAATTTGAAAATACCTATGCTGAATTGGCATTTAAAGCTGAAGATTTTGCTCAAAACGATCTGGCCAAAATAATTGTAGATTGTATGTATATGGAAAAGGATCATCGGCCCAACACTTTAGATTTAAACAAATCGAGTTTTAGGGCTAGAAAATCTTTCAAAATTCCGCCGGCTCTTTAGAAGAACGATAAGCAGGAGGTAAAGACTTAGGAACAGGCCTAAGGAGTTACCTCCAAAAAAATGGCTTCCTGGGCCCTTTTTGTTGTCGTCATCTGAGGCAGCAAGAAGGGTTCCGCATCCGCCGATCAAGTCAAAGTTTTTCAGTTCATCTCGTGGATATAAAAAACTCACAGCATCTAAATCGTCTTGTGAGAGTGAAAGAGTCTGTTTGGCGCTGGCATCGTAGTACATTAGCGAATTGACATCGTTTGAATGGCCAAATCCTAAAACGTGGCCAATTTCATGGGCGACAACGACATCTACAAAAATTTCGCTCAGTTGGTTGATATCTCCGTTGGTTGCGGATTCAACGTTTAAAACAAGGCCACCATTGACAATGGGATTCACGCTCGTGCCGCGAACAAAACCAACCCCAGGAATTGAATTTCCGTCGACTCCGAATGTGGCCGAAAAATTTGGATCGCAGGCAACCATAGGTACATCGGTAGCAGTCCCGGCATCAAGCTCGGCAATGGTTTGAGTAGTGTCGGCCCCAAGAGAAAGTTTTAGCCTTGTTTCGGGCGCAGAATTCCAGATGGCAAAGGCACGATTAAGGTAGGTGTCAAGAGTTGCCGGGCAATTGGTTCTGTTTACTCTAAACTGAAGAGGGGATTGGGCCCAGCCCGATTGATTGGAATTATTACCCGTTAAGGTAAACGAAAAGGCTGTAGTGCTGAGTAAAACTGAAATTACAGATAGGGAATGTTTCATAAATTAAAGACCTCCGAATTGGTAGTGAAGTGAACCCAAGTAGGCAATGTTCCAGCGACTTGTTTTTAAAAAATTCTGCAAGAAAAATTCATTTTTTAAAACAACGGGTCCAAAGCGGGCGTCTATAACAGCATTGAGTGAATAAATTTTAGTTGTAACACTGTAGTTGGGGGTTAAAAAATCGGCCGTTGAATTGCCGTTGGGCAAATTTACAGTTACGCCAGATCCTTTTTGAGTGTGTAGGTTGAGTGAGGGGCCAAACGCAAAAGCAAAAAGTGTTTGGTCATGGGCTTGGTAACGCACGAGGGCCCGAGTTAAGAGATAAGTGTTTTTTATTTGGCCCTCAGGACTTTTTCTTGCCAGTGGGGTGTAGTCCACTGCTAAAATCCAAGGAATTGTGGCTTCGAATTCTCCGCGCACACCCACCGGAAACGCCAGCGGTGCCAGGAGTCCGGTTGCGCCAGAGGCCTTCTTTGATACCGACTTGACACCACTGCTATAGGCGCCAATGCCTGCAGAATATTTAGAGCTAGAACATCCTGTCAGAAGTCCAAAAAAAACAACGCAGCCTAATTTAAATTTCATTGAGTTAGTTTGCCTGAGGTCAGTTAGAAATCCACTCCATTATACGGAAGGTTGAAACGGGTGTTGACGCGGCGGGCTCGGAAGTGTTGGGGAGGGGTTTTTATCTCAAAAACATGGCCCTAATTTAACCTATTTTCTGTTGAAAAAGAGGTCATAATGGTGTACACTTTTAATTGTGAAAAAAATTTCTTTAAAAGACCTAAAAGGCGCACTTTCAAAAATTGCTGAAGTTGTAGCTGGTGGTCAAATAGTTGAAGTTACCAAATATAATAAACCCTTCATTTATCTTTTTCCTGCAAGTCACCCCAGCCTTCATTTTGGGCAAAAATTAGGCCAAAACCAGTTTGAGCAATTGAATTGCTCTCTGCCTAAGGGAAAACTCCAGAAAATCCTCAGTGAGGATCGAGATGGGTAGTCCAAAAATAAAGGCGTTTTTAGACACATCGGCCTATTTGTCGCTTTTGCTTGGTGATGAATGGTCTAAGGAGTTGAAAAAAGAAATAAAAAACTGGGAATTGTTGGCTTCGTCCCTTCTTTTTTTAGAGGCAGAAAGAAATATTGTTCGGTTGATTCGTGAGAGTGTTATTTCAGAAGAGGTTTTTGATGAGGCCCTCCAAAGGCTAAAAAAAGATTCTGAATTTTTTATTGTCCGGGATTTTTCGATTGATTTGTGCATGACGGGCTCCTACCCAGCCGGATCAACGCCGCGCTCATTGGATTTAGCCCATATTCGAACGGCTCAATGGTTTCGACTCAACGGTGGCCTAGATCAGTTTGTAAGTTTTGATAAGACCCAAGTTAGGGCAGCCCGAGAATTGGGTCTTCCAATTTGGTCGTGGGCTTAGGCAATCCGAGAAGTTCGGCTTTTGCGCGCGCAGTGGGGCCACCTTCCCAAAGTGAATAGATGCAGCCGCAATAGTCCTGTCTAAATATTTCATGTTTACGGGTGAATTCGACGGAATCTTTAAAACCTTCGTGTTTCATGAAATTGCGCGCGTAATAGGGGACGCCATATTTTTTTTCGTTAAGGGCGCCAAAGGCCTCAAGTTTGCGCTGCACTTTGTGCGGGCTGATGGCAAGTGTCGTGGTGTAGGCCTCAAATCCGCGGGCCAGAGCTTCGCGCGCCGCTCGCTCGAGTCTCATGTCATAGCAATTAGAACATTTTGCCCCTTGTTCGGGCGTAAATTCGAGCCCTTTAATTTGATCCTCAAAATTTTCAACATCGTATTCGCCCACGGTGTAGGGGGTATTTGTAATTTTGCAGACTTTCTCAAAGGCGCTCAGTCTTAAATCATGTTCTTCTTTTGGTTGAATATTGGGATCGTACCAAAACATTTCAATGGCAAAATCTTCTTTAAGTTGGTCAATCACCCCCGCCGCATCAGGCCCACAACACACATGAACAAGGAGTTTGGGTTTTTCTCGGGTCGGAACAGAGGGGCTTTCGGGCAGGTTGTTTTTTGAAAGGGATGAAACGAAAGTTTTTAAAACTTCTGACTCAATGGATTTTATTGAGTTCGGTACACAAATAAAGTTTTGGCTATCAAAGGCTTTCAGTTTGGAAAGTTCGGAGGAATGAGTGAGTCTGGCAATAAGCTTGGGACTGGGTTCTCGGCCTAAGAGTTGGTTGAGGTTTAGCGAACCCAGCTGGGCCCAGGTTTCTTGGCTTGATTTGAGGAGCGCGATGCTGAGATCGCCATTTAAAACTGGGATGCAATTCCAGCTAAGTAGGGAGTGCTTTTCAACAAGTGCGGTCCAAAGTGTCGGTGGGGCCGTGTCTGAAGAAGGCAAAACTCCAGCCCAGAGTTTTAGCGGGCGTGGCGAGATGAGTTCCGATGCCATTTCTAAGGCCCTTTTTTATTCGGTTGAAGGGGCCTAAGCCAGAACAAAGTGCTGCTGGCTGGTGTCTCGTGAAGTCCGAGCTCCTTGCTCGCTTCCAACGGTGTTCGTGCAAAAATACCACCGCGGAAGGCCTTTTTGCACGAACACCGTTGGAAGCGAGCGGTTGCACGAAGACCATTGGAGGCGAGCAGGCTGTTGTTTTTTTTGTATTTACACTGTAACAACAATGTAGTATTCTTTAAGTCGATGGACTTCGAATGGGACGACAGTAAAGCCGAAACCAATTTCAAGAAGCATCAAGTTCGCTTTAGTGAGGCGATCACTGTATGGATGGACGAAAATTCTCTTGAAATGTTTGATCCAGATCACTCATCAAAAGACGAGGAACGCTGGATACGGCTAGGTTATTCTTCCCACGCACGAATCCTTGTTGTCGTTTATTGCGAAAAGATTGAGGGTGAGAAAATACGAATCATTTCTGCAAGAAAAGCAATTCCGCAAGAACAAGGGCAATACCATCAGGGGTGATTTATGAGAAACCAATATGATTTTTCAAAAGCAAAAAAGGCCAAGAAAGCTCTCAAAGAAGTGAAGGTTTTAAAAACCTTTAGACTGGATGCTAATGTTATTGAATGGCTTGAGAATGAAGGCGACAAGCAGGGCATGGGCTATCAGACCTTCTTAAACTGGTTCCTAAAAAAATCGATGGGCACAGTTAGTTCCATGGAAGATCGTTTGGAAAAGCTTGAAGAAGTCGTTTATCGAAAGAAAGCCTAGACGGAATAGCTCGGCTTCTCGGTAATCCCTAGCCTCTCATATCGTTTTAAATTTTGGTTATGAGTTAAAGGCGCTGTTATGATCAAAAAACTAAATCTTCATGAACCCTCTCTTTTGCGAAGAGCCTGGGAAATTCAAAGAGAATCCTATGAAATTGAAGCCATGCTCATCGGTTCACGGAATATTCCGCCGCTTCATGAGAGCCTAGAGCAACTCAGAGATTCTAATGAAAAATTCTTTGGCTTTTTTGTTCTGGACGATCTTGTTGGCTTTGTTGCCATTGAAGAAGAACAACAATTTTTAAGAATTTCCCGTATCGTCGTATCACCAAAGAATTTTCGAAATGGAATTGGAAAGCAGCTTGTCCAGTTTCTACTAGATACTGAAGCAAACGGTCAGAAAGTTTTGGTTTCGACCGGTGAGAGGAACCAACCGGCAACGGCGCTGTATAAAAAATTGGGGTTCTGGAAAAAACGTAATTTTGAGATTGAAGGAATCTTAATTTCAGAATTCGAATTCAAAAAATAGTCGATATTATTTGAATTCCTTAAATTACAGAGTTTTAGATTCTTCGATTTTCTCAAGGTGCATTTTTGGCGCTCGCTTCCATCGGTCTTCGTGCAAAAAAGCCATCCCGCGATGGCTTT
>CAXNEW010000023.1:0-23668 GCA_964201665.1 Bdellovibrionota bacterium | reverse complement strand
GCGTCGCAAAGTTAAATGCGTCACCATAGGATGTTTTGAGTGTGTAGTTGACGACAGTCGCGGCTCCACTGGCGTGCCCATCCCCAGTACGATTGGCAAATACGTGTTGGGCTAAGGTTACACTTCTCGGACCGCTCACCGTAAAATCCATGTAGGAGTCCGTGAGGTAAGATCCTAAGTGATGATAACTGCCTGCCAAATCCCAAGTTTCTCCGTTGGCGATGGTGCTGTAGCTATTTCCGACGGCGCCAATATGATGGAACCATACAAAACGCCTATCGAAGGCCATGAATTGGGGCCCGGTGTTGAGGTTTCGACTTGAATTAGCCGAATCTTTGATTGTCATCCTCTCAAATTTGGTGAGATTTATCTGCCAACTTAAGTTTCCTGGCCACATTCTTACTGTTTCGGGATTGATCCCATCATCGGCTTTGAAAGTGAGCCACCTCATCTGAGTTGAAACGTCCAAACCCGAAGTGTTAACTCCGTTGAGGGTCCAGTCGCCGGCGCCCAGCCTAATTTCTGCTCGGTTTAGGACGTCGGCTGATACCGGGTTTCCGGCATTCGACTTAATTTTTTCTATGACTTTCTGAATAGAATCGCACTTGGCTGTGCTTGAACATTGGGTGTTTGCTGGAGAAGCATTTTTATCAGCATAATAAAGTTGTCGGGGACTTGGATTCGGGGTGAACGAAGTATATTCGAGCACTTCGGACGGCTTATATGGAGATTCCTCGGGAATTTTAACCGTGGTAGAGGGGCAGCCAGCGTTAGGAACAACAATCGCTTTAACCCGAATGGGTATGTTAGGAATTATGCCGCTGGCATTTGCATCAAGGGGAAACCAATATTCCACTACCGGAACCTGGGGAATACTCTGAAAGAGTCCCCAATTTCGCGTGGCTATGTTTTGAGGGTTGAAGCTACGCGAGCTGACAATAACTTGAGGTTCACCAGAAAAGACACTTTCGAAGTTCGAGCTCTGGGTGTACCAAAAACGAACTTCCTTTATGCCCAGCCAGTGGGCAGCTACTACGCCAACATTCAGAGTGCCTGTGAATTCTCTAAATGGCACAATATCCCAATGGGCGACCGGAGCGGCTTTAGGTTCCGGGCAACTAGCAGGAATGTTGCCAAGAGCAGGCTCAGGTAAATTGGGTGGAGGTGTTGGAGCTGGAGTAGGTGTTGGAGTAGGAGTTTCTTCTGTGTTGTCGCTTTGTTTTTGTGCGGCCTGATCAATTCCCGCACTGGGAGTGATAACCAACTCGTTGCAAGAAACAAGCAACATTAGAAAGGAAAAAGGTAGATACTGGAATTGTTTCATGCTTAACCATTTTAACTTTTATCCAAAGCCATCAATGTTAAGATTAAGTTAATTTTGTACCCTGTTTCCTCAAAAATAACGTTACCGGTAGGGTGTCAGAATTATGAGGAAAAGGTCGGGCGCTTGTAGTCTGTCAATAAAACTTATTTAGTTTCTTGAGAGCCTCAAGAGGCTTAAGTCTTAAAACCTTCCCACCATCAGAAAAGCTGTCGAGGCTTTGAACGACCTTTGAAAGGCCTAGAGTATCAGCCCAGCGGCAAAGGCCACCGCGGAAGGGTGGAAAGCCTGTTCCAAAAATCATCGCAAGATCAATCTGTGAAGGATTCTCAACAATGCCTTCCTCAAGTGTGAGAGCGGCTTCGTTTATCATGGGGTAAAACATTCGCGCGACGAGATAAGCATCGTCAGCGCTGTTGGTTGCCTTTACTCCAGAAGTACCTTGAGCGGGCCCGATGAGACTAGAGATAGCTGTGGAATCTGCGGCTTGTCTGCGGCCACCGGGGGCATCCCAGTTATAAAAACCCAAACCTGATTTTCGTCCCCATCGCTTGCGTCCATTGACCTCGGGAGCTTTGGCTACAAGATCAGAAACTTTTGATGCGGCTGCTCGCGGGCCAAAAGAATCTTCTAGAATATGAGAAACTTTGGCTGCCACATCGATTCCAATTTCGTCCAAAAGTTCAAAGGGGCCCATGGGCATCCCGAAATTTTTTGCCAAGCGGTCAAGTCTTTCAATCGAATGGCCTTCGCTTAAAAGATAAGCCGATTCGTTGAGCCAAGGCATGAGAAGTCTGTTTACAAGAAATCCGGGGCCATCTTTTACAACGACGGGCGTTTTTCCGATGGCTTTAGAGTAGGCAACGGCTCGCGCAATAGCTTCGGGTGAACTTTTTTCGTGCTTAATCACTTCAATCAACGGCATTTTGTCGACGGGATTAAAAAAGTGAATTCCTACAAAACGCGACGAATCTTTAAACACTGAGGCCATGTCAGTCAGACGTAACGAAGAAGTGTTTGATGCAACAATGCAATTGGGTCCGACTTGAGGCTCGAGTTCGGCAAAAACTTTTTTCTTGACCTCTAAATTTTCAACAATGGCTTCGATGACTAAATCCAGACCCGCAAAGCCCGCGTAATCAAGTTGGCCGCGCATGAGATTCATTCGGTTATCACGTTGTATTTTTGTAATGCGTTTCTTTTTTACGTCTTTATCAAAAAGCGAACGTGCGTGAGCAAGGCCCTTTGCAATGGCCTCAAAATTAATATCTTTGATGGTCGTGCGAAGACCAAAAACCGCGGATTGTGCTGCAACTCCTCCGCCCATGACCCCAGCTCCTAAAACACCCAAAGATTTTACCGAAGGGAGTTCTTTGACTTGGGTTTCAGAGAGCGATGTGCCGGTATCACGCTTTGCATTTTCAGTTAGAAAAAACAGCCCTACAAGATTTCTGGATTCTGAGGTCGACCAAAGATCAGCAAAGGCATCGGCTTCGCGTCTCATGTAAGCATGGCGCGATTCACTAAACACATGTGACATCACTTCAAGCATCCGCAAGGGAGCAGGATAATGTCCACGAGTTTGCTTGAGTACGGTTTGTTTGGCTTGCGAGAAAACAAGCATGCGGCCTAGAAAATTTCCGGCTAAGACTTTTTCTTGAATTGAAATTTTTCTTAATTTTGCTCCGGGAATTTTTCCAGTTTTTGCAAGGCTCTCGGTTATCTCTAAAGACTTCGCTTCAAAAAGAGCTTGAGGAATAACCGCCGACACCAAGCCCATTTTTAGTGCCTTGTCGGCGCGAATGTTTTTTCCGGTCAGGCACATGTCGAGGGCATTGGGCAGGCCCACAATACGGGGGATACGAAAAGTCCCACCCCACCCTGGCAAAAAGCCTAACTTGACTTCAGGTACCGCAATGGCCGTTTTTTCGTAGTCAGAACAAATTCTATACTTGCACGCAACAGCCAGCTCTGTTCCGCCGCCCATACAGGCCCCATCAATGGCAGCGATTGTGGGAATTTTGAGATCTTCAATTTTTGAAAAAACCTCTTGGCCCTTACAAGAGGCTCGATGCGCGTCTTGTTTGTCTTTAAGGTTTTGAATTAAATTTATATCAGCGCCCACAATGAAGGAATTTTTTTTTGCAGATTTAAAAAGGGCGGCTCGGATTCCGGATTTAGGAATGAGATCAAGAATTTTTTCTAAATCTTCAAACGGAGTTGGGCCTAGTTTGTTTACCTTTTCGCCTTCAAGGTCGAAGGTGACAATACCAATTGCCCCATGGGTTTCGAATCTAAATGCTTTGCCTTTATAAAGTGTTTCCATTTGTATGTTTTTTTTTTTTACCTTCAACTTGTTTTTTCTAAAATCTAAACGGCTTCTAAAGAAACGGCTCCACCTTGGCCGCCCCCAATACAAAGGGTCGCCAGAGCTTTCTCGACCTTAGTGCGTCTCATTTGTAAGGCAGCCGTGAGTACCAAGCGGGTTCCGGTGCAGCCAACGGGATGCCCAATGGCAATGGCCCCGCCTTGGGGATTTAAGCGAGATCGATCAAGGGTGCCCAATCTCGAAGAGCGCCCGAGTTTGTCTTTGGCAAATGAGTCCGAATCAAAGGCCAGTAGACAGGCTAGGACCTGAGCTGCGAAGGCCTCGTTAATTTCGACTACACCAAAATCGTTTAGCTTAGCGCCGGTTTTGTTCAAAAGTTTATGAGTCGCATACACGGGGCCAAGACCCATACGCTCGGGCTCTAGGCCCGCAAAGGCGTAGCCCGTAATTTTGGCTAAGGGTTTGGGTGATCCCAATTTTTTTAGACCTTCTTCATTGGCGATCAAAACCATGGCTGCGCCGTCAGTGATGGGACAGGCGTTTCCGACGGTGACACTTCCCCATTTTTTATCAAAATAGGGTTTGAGTTTGGTGAGTGATTCCATTGATTGGCCTTTTCGTGGGCCTGAATCTGCAGCCAAAGTTTGGGTGTATTTTGGAGGAATCGGATAGGCCGCAACCTCGTCTTTAAAGAATCCCTTTTCTTGAGCTGCGAGGGCTTTGTTGTGGCTTTCAAGGGCAAAGGTGTCTTGCTCGAGGCGTGAAATTTTGAATTCTTTAGCGAGAATTTCTGCAGTGTTGCCCATGTTGAGTCCACAAAAAGGATCCGTAAGACCTTCGGCCAGAGCAATGCGAGGACTCAAAAAATCTTTGATGGGCAGAGAAGCCATAACTTTCAAGCGGTCACCCATTGTTTTGGCTCGCATGAGTCGTTCAAAAAAGGCTGTTGCCTGGGCATTATAAAAAAGTGGCATTTGGGTCATTGATTCAGTGCCGCCAGCGACAATGACATCGGACTCACCCGCTTGAACTTTAAGGGTGGCCTGGGCAACGGCTTCCATGCCTGAGGCGCAATTTCGGTGAACCGTATAGGCTGACATGTGTCCTGGTAAACCCGCCTGAAGCGCAACCACGCGCGATATGTTTGCGGCGTCCGAAGGCGTCCCTGTATTGCCGATGATGACCTCACCAATGAGTTTTCCTAAATCCCCTAAGGGAATCTGGGTGCGGGATAAAAGTTCAGAAAGGGCAAATCTTCCGAGCTCGCCTGCATGGATATTTTTGAGATCTGTTCCGGCTTTTGCAAAGGGAGTCCGTATACCACTGACTAAATAGGCATTTTTCATAACTTTAGAGTTTAACTGGCTTGGGGCCACTGGCCCATACAAGGCGGGTAAGTTTTTTTTATTTAGAGCATCGCGTCGGGAGGACTACTTGAAACTGGGCTTGAAACCTGAAGGCGCTGCTTGCGAAGTTCTTCTTGGGCCTTGCGCGTGCGGTCTAAGACAACTTCGTGCTGGGCTCGGAGCTCGTCTACGATCTTTTGTAAGCGGACTTCGACTTCGGCCCGAGCTGCTTTCCAATCACGTTTGTAGAGGACCGGGTCAAATCCACAGGCAGGACATTTTGTGGCTTCACGCATTTGGATCCCGTGCAGAAAGTCTGCGACCGCCCAAAAGGGAAGATAAAAAAGGAGGCATTTTGCAGCGAGCGGAAAGCCGTCAATCAAAAAGCCAATTCCACAGATGGCCAGAGTTATAAGGGCTATCTGAAAATGTTTTAGGGAACCTATGGAGTCTTTTAGATTTTCTCTTCTGGGGGCTCTGCAAACGGGGCAAAGAGCAATGACCTTCATCCCCTAAGTGTAGCCAACTGGAGGGGATTTAAAGCGTCATTTATTTGGAATCAGAACTGGGTATTTCAATGGAGATGCCCTGGGCTCGAAACCCTCCGCCAAGGGGGCGCCTGGAGCTCCGGGTGGCCTGCCCCATCCAGGTAAGTTTGAGGTTCTTGGGAACAACAAAACCGTACTCAGATAAATATTTTTCATTGACGAGATCGACTTGAGTGTCGCGGTTGATAAGAAAATTTAAAGAATGAACCCAGATTTTTGGAAGTAAATGGGCCCCTGGAATTTTCAGATCTTCTTGGCTTATTTCTTCGTCTTGAACGATATCTGCTTCGAGATATTTGAGGTGTGTTTCGCCCGTTTCTTTGTTCTCAATATGTTCAAGGGCCCAGGTCATGTTGCCAACAAAGTAGGTAACGAGAACCTCTGCGTTTTGGGCATCTAAAAAGTCAATTACAACGGGGCCAGAAATTTCCCAGCCACGCTTGAGTCCATTTGCAGAGACCCAAGGAAAAAGATTAAGCGCCGCGGGCTTTCCGTTAGCTCCAATTGTGCGCAAACGGGCTTTAAGTTTTTTATCACCAGGCAGTGTTTCAAGTTCGGTGAGTTGGGATTTTAAGGTACTCACTTCAAACTCTGAGGGAAGAGTCCATTCATAGGCAAGGCCTTGGTTCTCTTCTGTGGGTAGAGTACGGAAGCTGATTTCTTGGTTTTTTGCTAAATTTGCAAGGCTTTGTTCTAAAATCCAACTCAGGTTGGAATTCGATAAAAAGAGGCCGTAATTTTTTGCTTCTTTGGCCGAGCTCAAAGCTGTTTGAATGCGTTCGATGACTTTTGGGCTTGGATTAAATTTTTGAAGCTCGCGTTGACCCAAGCCCGTAGATTCAACCTTCCAATGGTCTTCAAAAACTTGAATATTGAAAGTCGCCGAGAAATCATCAGGAATGAAGCTCGAGTACTTTTGAAGCTGCTCTGGAAGTTTAACTAACTGAAGTTTATTGATCTCGTTGTCGAGATCTGCACTTGCCTCAAATTCTTTGCGAATGTCCCATTGTGCAAGAAGCCCTCGAATAGCGGCCCGGAGAAGCTCGGTGACGTGCGGAGAGGAACATTGTGCTTGGAGTTGCAGATTTTGTGCTAGCTGGGGACCCGAAAGATGAACCATAAGCTCGTCGATTAGAAGTTTTTTTAAATCTGCGTTGGGGATGAGGTGTTGGGCCCAAAGGCTTGAATCCTTTTTTAAGACTTTAACTGAAATTTCGCGGGGCAGAGAAATTTGTAAGACTGGAAATCGAAACTGAGCGGCCAGTGCCCCGCAGTCCACTCGAATGATGGGTTTTTGTTCAAAAATTGCGCTTGCTAGGGCCAGGTCTATTTTAAGGTCCGATAGAACAATTTTAGAACCCGCCATTGCGGCTGAGCCTAGGCTTAGTTGAAAATTGAAGGTGTCTGAGATTCTAAGCCCCTTGGTACTGGGTTTGGCGAGGGGGTTATTTTTTTCCACCTTAAGGGAATCCACAATTTTCCAGGTGGGTTTAGGAATGCTTAGTTGAATTGATTGATGAATTGCTTGAAGGCCTGATTCAACAGGCTTTGTTTCTTGGGCTTTTACTTGCGTGATTTGGCCTAAGCCACTCAAAAACAACAAGATTCTTAGGCTGGGGTCTGACAGGAATGTGAGGGTATTACGAGGGCTTTTTTTTATTAGTTTCATAGGTTGATCTCTTTCAAAAAACGTATATAACGCAATGCGAAATTTGGCAAGAAGATTCTGCCTTTGTCCTTGTGATTGCATGGGGTGAATTTGTTGGGTTGACAAGATCTAAAAAAGGTCTGTAAGTTCGCGATCTTTCGATACAAAGTTTTAGAAGGAACTGGAATAACGTCATGGTGGCAAAAAGCACGAGCAAAATCAAAAAAACTTCCGCAGCCTCGGAAGCGACTCCCAAAAAACCCCTATCAAGGGTTATGAAGAAAAAAGTAGAAAAGGCTGAAAAGTTAGCTCGTAAGCTGGCTGCAAAAACCCAGGTACGTTTGTCCAGAAAGGCTAAACGTGCGGCTGCTGCGGCTGAAAAATCTGCAGGGACAAAAAAATCAGGCAAGCAGGCCAAGCTTTTTGCAAATGCGGGCCAGGCCCCTCAGTCCTCCCGAATTTCTCCACAACGAGGCGAGATACAGCCTGTCAGCTCGCGTACAGAATTTACCCAAAGGCAAAGTTCTGACCGTAAATGGCTTGTAGTTGATGCCGCCAATCAAACGGTCGGTCGTCTGGCCAGTGAAATTGCAACTCTGTTACGCGGAAAACATAAAGCGAGCTTTACTCCCAATAACGACGCTGGTGATTTTGTTGTTGTTGTGAATGCCGAACAAGTTCGATTCACTTCAACTAAAGAACAAAAGAAAACCTACTACAGCTATAGCGGCTGGATTGGTGGGATGAAGCTTTTTTCACCCGAGAAAGTTCGTGTGAAATTTCCTGAGAGAATTCTTTTTAGAGCTGTCAGGGGAATGGTTCCTCGGAGTCCACTGGGCCGAGCCCAGATGTCAAAGCTCAAAATTTATGCAGGTAAAGATCATCCCCACGTTGCTCAAAAGCCCGTGGCCTGGTCCTTGCGCGAAAACACTGCACCTACCAAGTAACTCGATAGATTTTTAGGGAAAGAAAATTAATGGCTCAAGCTTTTGTAAATTCAACCGGTCGAAGAAAACAGTCTGTGGCTCGCGTTCGTATGCGTCCAGGTAAGGGCGAAATTATAATTAACGGACAAAAGTTTGAAGAGTATTTTGTGCGTCCAGTTTTACGTCTGGTTATTAACCAACCTCTTGAGCAAATCGGGATGATTGGTAAATTTGATATTCTTGCAAATTGCCACGGCGGTGGACACTCAGGCCAAGCTGGCGCACTTCGTCACGGAATTGCCCGTGCACTTATTGAATTTGATAAAGCTCTAAGGCCCTCACTCAAAGGCGCAGGCATGCTCACTCGCGATGCTCGCGGCAAAGAACGTAAAAAATACGGTAAACGCGGCGCTCGTAGAGGCACTCAGTTCTCTAAACGTTAATTAAACTCAGTTCTAGAATCGGATTCTTGATTTGAAATTGCAGGCGGCGGATTGCTGCCTGCAAGGACAAAATTTTAGGGAGTTGCAATTGTAGGAACAACTACAATCCATTGATTCGAAAGTGAAGTGCCCTGCTTAAAGGCAGTAAGCGAACTTCGCAGATCTGAAAACAGAGTGGCCTTCAATTTGCCAGCATCAGTGCCAGTGGTTCCATACTTGCGAAGATGAATATGAGTGGCGTCTTTTTCGATTGTATACAAATCGCCATATACGGGGGCACCGCCGGTGTCGTGGTGGTCTTGATACACGGCTAAAGTGGAATCTTGAAATCCATTGCAAACCCTTTTGTAAGAGCCATCGGATTCGTAGTTGTGTTTGGTTACCATAAAGTCACTGCCTAGGGTGGCAAAGTTGCTGTACATGTCATTACTGGCAGCTAAATTATTGGGAATGGTCCGTACTTTTATAACCGCTCCGCTCAACAAAGTTGAACTTGAGGGGTCAGAAGAAAACAAATCGGTATGCGAAAGCGCACTGAAGCCCGCGGTGGTGTCGCGACAAAGACTCATCTTGCTCACTCCATGAACATCACGAGGCAATCCATTTACGGTGCGGGTTTCGTACCAGGCATAGTTGACTTCGTTTTGAAAAAAACTATCTACAGGAATAAAAATATCGGTGACATAACGTTGGCCAGCGTTTGTAGAATTTCCGACGCAATTAGTGCACACTCCACTGGCGGGGTCTAAATCAATTCGGCATTCGGTTTTTTCGACTCCGTTTATGTAAGCTTGAATGTATCCGTTTGCATTGTCAGCAACGAGCCTTACTTTGTTGGAAGCATCCAGGCGCTTTAACTGACTCACGGCCGTCCAAAAAAGAAGCGGAACTCCTCCTAAGGCTGAAAGGTGGGCATCTCCGGAGGCATTGTTGTCGTCATCAGGAATAGTTGCGGCATTTGAAAGGCCGCTTGTACGAGAGTCTAGGGTTTTTGTTTGACTGGTGTAAGGCAAATCCCATTCGTATACCCCTTTGTTAGTTGTCGCATTTACGAGAGTGGTCATTACAAGTTTGACTTCATTATTTGTAGTAATTGAATTTGCATAGGCCTGAACTTTGAGTCCAAGGCCATACCAGGGAGTTTCTTTAGAAGTCGCCCGACCCTTAAAACATCCGCTTGAATCAAAAGCCAAAACGAATCCACCCTCGGGAACATTGCCATCCTGCATAACTAGAATGTCTGACGGAGAAATTGTTCCCGTCCATCCCGAATAGTTAGGACAGCTTGAAGAATCTTTTAGAAGGCTGGCTCCGGTGGCCAAATCAGGACTGGTACATTTTGTTGTCATGTAAACATTTCCAAGGTTTGAAACTTCTGAATTTGCAGTAACAGTGAAATTAAATTCTCCCCAACCGCCGCCCGTGTAGGTGACGTTGTGGGTGACCCCGACCATGCAAACTCCTTCACTACACGAACAGGGCGTGGTTTCTGTTAAATAAGTTAAGTCTGTGATGGCGCAGGCTGTGGCGAGATCTGAATTGAGATCGGTGTATTGGAGCGAAAGAAAAATTTCGCTCGAGGGATCAAGGTCTACAAGATTTTGATCAACAGCGAGTGGAGCAGCGCTTGCAACTTCATCTGGAACATCGTCGGGGACATCCTCTGGCGGTGTCTCTTGAACGACCGGAGTTTCTGGCGGAGTTTCTTCGCTCGAGAAACAAGCGGGAAGAATGCATAAAAGCCCAAAAAAATAAAAGGAATGGAAAAAATTCTTAGTCATGTTTTCAAGTTATCGACACACTTGTGTTTTGACTTAAGCTTCAGAAGCCCAAAAATTTGATTTACTGACAGCCCACGTCAAAACCCTCACTAAACAAAATATTTTTTAGTTATCCTGGGTTCGGCGTCTCATTGAACTCAAAAAAATTATTCAGGACCGAGGTAGGCCATAAGTTCTTGAACCTAAAGCCGCGGGAAATTTAATTGCCTTAGGGCTTCATACAAAACAATGCTAGCGCTGGTGGCTAGATTTAGGGAGCGGACATTAACTTGGGGAATGCGTAGGTGCTGATCAGGAAATTTTTCAAGTAAAGACGAAGGAATCCCATCCTGTTCGTCACCAAAAAAAATTGCGCAACCCGGGCTAAACGAAATATCAGAATAAATTTTGCTACCCCCAATTTCAACATACCAAATCTGTGGAGGTGCAAATCGCGCAGGGACTTGGGTCTCAAACCAGTGGTCTAAACTTTCAAAATAGCTCACATCAACTAGGGGCCAGTAATCTAGCCCTGCCCTTTTTAGCTTAGCATCGGTGATTTCAAAAAAGGGTCGAACTAAATGAAGTCGAGTTTGTGTGGCTGCACACATGCGCGCAATTGTGCCCGTATTTTGGGGAATTCTTGGATGCACCAAAACCACAGTCAAAGCATCCGCAGGAGTTTTTCCATGATCCTGCGGTTTGCGATCAGAAGATTCAACAAAGGTATTGTGTTTTCGTCCCATGGGGGTTTCTTACAGAATTAGGAGGCATAAAGCCAATCCGAACATTCCCGTCATCCCGAGCGAAGCGAGGGATCTCTAACGTGCTTGGCTGCCTAGAAAAGAAGGGATCCCTCACGTTCGTTTGGGATGACTGCTTGCTTCGATGACGTGCGCGCTAGTTAAGTCACCGCAACCTAAAATCCTAAAATACCACCTAAGTTAAAGTTAAACCCATTTTGCGAATTGTAACCTATCGTCAGACCGCCCGAAGTGCCGCCGCCTTGGGGCATGAGGGGCCAAACGTTTCCTTGATTCCAAGAGCCATTCACGCCACCCACAGTGTAAAAATAGCGTGAGTAGTAGGTGTAGTTCATAGAAACCAGTGAATTATAAACCGCCATAAAAGTTGATTGAGCCCCACCGCGCTCTGGAAAGACCACTCGGGCCTGATTAAATGTGTTGTAGCCTGACCCATTTTGGGCCCCGAGGAATGCGTAGAAAGCATTAAAATTCAGTCCAGCCCAAATCGAAAAATCAACTCCATACTGAACTCCGGTTGGAGCCCCTTGAATTATGCACGCGCAAGTCTGAGCAGCGGGAAGCACAAACTGAGTGTAAATCTGAGCCCAGGTATAAATATTGGGTGCCAGGGTCAAGGTGAGAGGCCTTGCAGGATCCGAACTGATTGCAGTCACAGGATCAAGAAGTTGCACATTTCCATAAAATCGCTGAAGTTCAGGTACAACAAATTGAAGTACAAAATCCGTACTCACTGGAATTTGTGTAGGAGGAGGAGTGGGTATAGGCATGGGAGCTGGCGCCACACCCGGAACAGCAACAGGGACTGCAGCTGGGGGAATGTCGCTTCCACCACAAGCTTGAGCCAAAACAAGAAGTGCGAGCGGAGCCCAATTCCGAGAGTTAATTTTTGTCTTCACTAAATTTTTCATAAAAATCTCCAATACACCCGCAGTTAAACGGGCCCTTTGGCTAAAGGGTTGCAAGCATCATGCCAGGTGTGTGAATTGTGTTAAGGACTCGGAGTTTCAACGAGTTAACAGATTTAAGTTAGTAGAGAACTGTCTAAAAATTAGACAACTGCAAAGTTCAATACAGGCAGACGGACTCCTTTGGTGTCTAAACAATAGTGACATCGCCTGCATGGGCCCGTTGGATTTTATTTAAACTGGGATTCCAAATTTCGAGGGCCCCATCAGGGGCTAGCCCCTGAATCATACCAAATTTTTGATTTGTATCTGAGGCAGGTCCCGAGCCAACTTGAAGTTTTGCTGTTCTTCCATGGAGCGGGCCCATGGCACGGGTCCATAAATTCTCCATCAGTTTTTTTTGAACGGATTCGGGCGATGCCATCCAGCCTTCTAAGAAACTTAAAAATTTATTTTGTAAGCCGGCTGCGAGTCCCAGGGCGGGAGGTAAAAAGGGCATCGTGGCATTGGCATTAACTTTCCAGGCAATATCATCAAGTGAGCAACTTATGTTCTGCAAATGTATGGGGGATTTTCGAAGATTAAGCCCAAGCCCCAAAACAAATTGGGAGTTTCCTCCCAAACCTTCTACTAAAATACCGCCAAATTTTTTAAAATTTTTATCTTCGATGTTTTCTTCGTAAACCAAATCATTGGGCCACTTTAAAAATACCTGACCTTTTTGCGGAGCTCTTTCAAAACCCTCTTTCAAAAATAAAAATTCATAAACACAAAAACCAAAGGCCAAGGGCAAAAGTTCACGTTTAAAAGCAGTAGGAAACTGGAGATTAAAATTAACAGCAAAACTTAAAAATAGTTGATCAAAAAAATCCGACTGAGATTCTTGCTCCCAAACCCTACCCTGCCGCCCACGCCCCTGGGTTTGCCTAAGGGCCACAAAGCCTTCACAAGAAATTTTTTCCTCAGGCGAAAATGAATGCGTCTTCAAAAATTTTTTTGCGATATTTTGAGTTGAATCGGTCTCAAATACTAAATGCAAGGGAGGCTCGCGTGTGACACGAGGAATAGGAACCTCTTTCATTCCTATTCCTCGTGTCACACTCACAGCTAGGATCGATCAATCTCAGCCATCACCTGAGAGAGTTCATCTTCGAGTTTTTTCTTAAGCCAGCCCCCAAGGGCTTCACGAATTTCTTCGCGAATCATGGTGCGAATCTCGGTTTCTGAAAAGCCTCCTAAGCTTGCGGCATTTTCAATTGCGGGACTCCACGAAGGATTGGGAGCTAAAATTTCATCACCGCTAGCTAAATGAGGAATTTCAGATTCGGGAGACTCATAGTTTGAAAAATCGCTGACTTCAAAACTCAAAGGCTCTGTAATCCGGGACTCAGTGCCCGGTGCGTTTTGCAAAATCTGAGTTTGGGCCTCATGTGAGAAATCTGGGCTCGAGGGTGCTGGATTATCAGAGCCAATAACTTCAAATTCTGAGCTCGTATCTTGAACGAGTGATGGGGATTCAGTGCTGTAATCTGTCAGGGACGGAGGTGAATAGAGATTCATCGGCTCATCATCAGGCACACCCCACAGATTATCGGTTTCTGAAGACGCTTCATAAGTTTGGTCGCCTGCTGTATTTACCGGCAATTCTTCTGAATAATTCTCTGCGGGCGCTGCTACAGGAGCCGCCGTTTGAAAAGTTTCGTCAGTCAAGGCTTTTGCCAAATCCGAATGGCTAAAGATAGGGTCGCCCAATCTTTCAATCGTCAGCCCTTCCGGGATTTTTTCACTTTCTTTAAGTGTTTTTTTAACAAGAGCCAAAAGCTGCGAGGCCTCAAAGGGCTTCCAAATTTTACTGTCAGCAGGAATTCTTTCAACTTCGGCTTCAGAGTAACCATCAAAGGAGCTACACAACAAAATAACTTTTGTTGTGTTTAGGGAGTGGTGGTTTTTTAGGGCCGAGGTCAGTTGGGCCCCCGTGAGTCCCGGCATATCAAGATCGGCCAAAACCAAATGAGGTCTAGTTTCTTCTGCAAGACGAAGGGCGTCTTCGCCATTATCCACCGTGGCAACTTCAAAATTCCCGTCACCTTCAAGGGCTAACTTTACGGCTCGGTGCATAGTGAGAGAATCGTCTGCTAGTAAAATCCTGTGTTTAGCTTGCATGAGAATTTCATCTTCTGAGATTTTTCGTTTTCACTCAAGCCTTCTGGTATACTTATCTCAGGTCAGGGATTTTCTGTCTGGTTCGACCCCGACGGTAAGATAATTTTGCTCTATGATTTTTTATTAGGGAGTCCTTCCTGCAGAGGTTGTGCATGCCTAATTGCTTGCCAATTTGGAAGCCTTAAATCTGCAAAGAATCGGCCTGGTGCCGGTTTCGAGGACACCCACCTCATATTATTTGGGGTAAAATTAAAACCGTTGGACGGCTAAGATGGTGCCCTGCCTATTTCGATGACGGGTTAGATGACGGGACTTTGACGGCTGACAGAATTCTTCTGTTGCCGCTTGGGGCCCTAGCCCCTACACTAAGATTAATGTCGAGAGATAAACCCCGGGGAAACTTGAGAGATTTTCGAATCGATCGCAGCCTGACCCCCGAATTGTCTACCCCACGTGATTTGCCCGCGAAGTCGCTGACACCAAAAAAAGAGGTCATTTCGTCTGTTCGTGCGCGATCCTCTGCCACAGAGTGGACCCAAGAAGACGAAAATCACGCATCGAATTTTTCTGAGTCACCGAGTTTGCCCACAACACCAGTCGCTGAAAGTCTTTGGGGAGAGTGGAAAAACGATCTTGCCGATGAAAATTTGCCTCCTAAAAAAAAGGCCCAGGCCCCAGTTGTTGAAAAAAAATTACATGCTGAATCACTCCCTGCTCAAGAAGGCGTCGAAGAATTCGATGGGCATGCCCGGGCCGAGATTGCCCGAAGTTTAAATTGGATTGAAGACCTCGCCCTTGCCGAAAGACAGGCCGAGCGCACCGGTGTTGTCGATTTTACAAACTCTTATCAAAAGCAAGATTTACTTAAAGCGCGCACCCGCGAATATACGGCCCAGCTATCAAAAAGTTTTAGAGAAGCCATTGAAAATTTCAATGCCCTTCGCAAGGCCCCAGCCCACGCCATTCAGTTTTACAGAGTTTCAAAAACAGCCGAAGATTTTATGATTTTTAGAAACGGCGTAAAACTCGTAATTTCAGGAGCACGCGCGGGGCGCGTTCTTTTTGCATTCAATCAATATCTTGGGCAAATCTTTGCCCCTACCCAATCGGCGGCTATCGAAATTGAAGCTGATTGGGGCCCCTTTGATCAACTTTTTTGGTCCTATAAGGGTGAACGCGTGAATGTTGACGAGCTTGTGAGATATTTTTTGACTGAGTTTTCACGGCAGTCATTCAAGTAAAAGAAACTGCAATCCAGTTAGGCAGGTAAGTCTCCGTCAACCCGGGATGGGTTCTGGAGGAATTTCTTCTTTTACGACTTTCTTAATCGGGGCACGGTCCATCCAGTTTCCTGTTTTCCCGTATTGAAGCCGATGGGCAAACTCTCTCATTGAATCTCGAATAGTTGTAAATTGAAAATCAAAATGGTGTTCAAACAAATTCGAACTCAAAGAGCTATCTTTTGATTTAACAACAACACCTGAAGAATCATCGCTCTCAGCTAAACGAATCAACTCAGGATCAAAATCCAATTCCTGACAAAAATATTTTCCAAATTCCACAAGTGTGAGCGAATCCCTCGGAGCGATATTGTAAATACAAGAATCGGCAGGAATATTTTTTAGAAAACTTCGAACAGCTCGGATAAAATCACCCACGTAAAGATGGGATCGAATCTGTCCCAAAGGCAATTGCATTTTTTCGCCACTTTCGAGCCTTCGGACCAAACCTTCAATCCAAGTTCGTCTAAAACCATTTGCGCTGCCGAAGCCTTCGCCAAAAAGAGGACCACAGCGCAGGATATGGCTACCCTTGGTTCCTGTGGCAATCATTGTTTCGGCTTGGGCTTTGGTGTTTCCCAAGGTATTGATGGGTGAAGTCAGAGAACGGTCCAAAAACGGGGGATTAAACCCTTCCGGCACAACCCCAAATACCTGGTCTGCTGAAAAATAAATAAACTGAGGCGGACGAATACTTGTTTTTAAAACCAACGATGGCGCTTTCACATGAAGTTGTTCAGCGCGATCCTTTTCTTTTTGACAGGTTTCGGGGTCAGGAATGCCCGCGCAATAAAGAATAATATCCGGTTGAACCCGTTTAATTGTGTCGACAATGTCGCCCGTATTCATGGCATCGAGTGCAAGTGAAGTTGTCCCTCGCATGTGGACAAATCTTTTGTTGTAGGTTCCGAAAACTTCAAAATCATCGCGAAGGCCCAGGGCTAAGGCACTGCCGAGATATCCGGACATTCCGATAATGAGAACTCGGTTGATTTCCCCATCATATTTTAGGGGCGCGGGCGGAACTTCCGACGCCTTCAATTTAATTTCTGCGGCTTCAGCAAGGGCCAATGCGGCAGCGAGTTCCTTTTTTTTAGATTTGGATGAGGGAGTCATCTCTACTCCATACTTTACAGGAATTTTTCCAAAGGGCCTCGCGCACGGAGTCGCTATTTTCTTTTCTAAGGCTCAGCGCAAATTCGCCAACCTCTTTTACAAAGGCAGGTTCATTTTGCTTTCCCCTATAAGGCACCGGAGCCAACCAGGGGGAGTCGGTTTCAACAAGGAGTCTATCAAGGGGGACTTTCTGAAAAGTTTCGCGCAAGTCCCCAGCATTTTTGAAAGTGATGATTCCCGAAAATGAAATCATAAAGCCCAAATCCAAAACACTACTGGCAAAATCCCAGTTTTCTGTGAAACAATGTAAAATTCCTGGTTGAGGGTGAGATTTTAAATCCTTCGAGGCCCTAAGGTCTTCTAAAACCTCAGCGGCCGCATTTCGGCAATGGATTACGAGGGGTTTACGAGCGCGACAGGCCAAATCAATATGTTTTCTAAAGCAATCTCTCTGCAAGTTGCGATCGCTGTGATCGTAGTAGAAATCCAATCCGGCCTCACCTACGGCTTGGGCCTCAGTATGGGCAAGGTTTTCAATTTTTGCCCAAATCTCGTCGTCTAAATCTTTGGCATCGTGCGGGTGAATTCCAGTGGAAAAACAAAAAAGAGAATCCGAAAATTTTTTTGCTAATTCCCGAGTTGTTTCAGGCACACGGTCTACGCTGACTCGGTCTGCAGAAATAATTGCAAAGCCTCGAACTCCTGATTTTTTGGCCCTTTCGACAGCCTCAAAGATATCACCTTTAAATTCTTGGTGGCCTAAATGGCAGTGAGTATCAAACAGTGGAAACGCCATTGAATCGTTACACTAAGCCTGATCACTCTCGGCGGCATCGAGTTCTTCGTCTGCATCGTCGTCATCGTTTTCATTGCGGCCCTCAGTTCGACCTGGGCCGCCATGGGCCGGAAATTTTCTTTTTACATCGGACCCTTTTAGGGTCTCATACTTGCCGTCTTCGGTGCGAACCGTAACAAGGCCCTTAAGAATATCAAGTTTTACAACTCGGGCTTCGCCCAAAGGGGTGACTACAATTTTTCCAACTTTAGGTAGGCCCACACCCATCTCTAAATAGTTTTGATGTTCATAACCCAGGCAACACAAAAGTCTACCGCATTGACCACTTATGGATTCTGGTTCAAGCGAAAGTCCTTGGTCTTTTGCCATTCGAATCGATACCTGACCAAAATCGGGCAGCCAGGTGCTGCAACAAAGGCTTAAACCGCATTTACCAATTCCGCCAGCCAGGCGCGCGGCGTCGCGCACGCCAATGGGGCGCATATCAATTCGCATTCCAAATTTGTGTCCCAACTCAAGAGCGATATCTTTCAGTGGAAATTTTCGGTTTTCACTCGAAAAATAAACAACGAGGTGGCGACCCTCGTCCATTTTTTCAACGTCAACTAAACGAACTCCAGTTATTTGTCGAGCCGCCATTCGGGTTTCAAAAAAATTCTTAACATCCCGCCTGAATTCGTCATTCACTTTGTTCATGACTAAATCTTGTTCTTCGGCGATTCGAAGGACTGGAGTGAGGTGATCGTCTTCTGCGCGGGCCATTCGAATGCGTGGCGGGACCGAAACTGTGCCCACCAAAGTTCCACCCTCGGGACTTCTCACAACCACCTTGTCTTTTCGATCAAGTCTAAGGCCGCTGGGGTTGGTGAACTCGTACATTCTTCCGGGCCACAAAAATTTTACTCGGACTATTTCAAGCACCTTCATTGTCAATGCACCACGTTAACACGAGTCTTAAAGTAGGACCAATGGAGGGGGGCTTGTCCAAAGCCTTTTAGTGAAAACAAAAGCTGTTCTAGGGATTCAAAAAAATTCAAAATACGACGACCCCTTCCCGGGTTTTGAAGCAGTTCAGGCTCTTTAAAGAGTTCATCCCAAAGATAGTGAAACAGCGAAGCGAGTTCTTTTTGAGCCTGACTTCGATCTTTCCAAAATCCTTCGGCATCGGCGGGTAGCGCGCCCGGAAAATTTCCAGGTTGGGCCCCTCGCCCAATCCAGCGGTGCAATTCTGCCCAGGGTGAAACAATTTCATCCAAATCACTGGGGCCTTCTTTACGAGTTGAAAATCTCGAATTTTTCGAAAAAAAAGAAAACTTTTGGCAGCGGCTTTTGAGTGTGGGCAATACAGAATCAAATTTTTCTGTGGTCAAAATTAAAAACGACCTTGGCCTGGGCTCTTCCAGAAGTTTCAAAAGAGAATGGGCCGCCCCTCCCCCTCCTCCACTTAAAAGTTCGGCATCCTCAATCAGTGCCACGCGATTTTCAGAAAGCGACTGTTTTAGTGCAAATGAAGACATGAAACCCCGAATCTGCTCAACCGAATAGCCTGTTTGAGCTTCGGGTTTAAGGTGAAAAAAATCTGGATGAGAAACTCCATTTAAATCTTTATTTTCGATCGGATTTTTTGCGCAAAGCAGACAGGTCTCGCAGTGTCCGCAGGGGCCGCTTTCTTGGCTCTTTACCCGACCCGTGCAAAGCAAACCTTGGATGAATTTCCAAACTTGGGTTTCAAAATCGCGCGAGTTCCGAGGCTTTAAAAAAACAAGGGCGTGCCCTAACCTTCCCTGATCAAAGGTTTTCAGTAAGGCCATTACGGGGTCAAAAGATTTTGGACCTTTTTCCATAGAATTTCAGCAATGTCGTCGACTCCCAGTGAGGCGTCAACTTGTAGATAGGAGTCTGGCTCCTGATGGGCAAAATTTAAATAAGCCAGTCTAACTTTTTCATGAAACGGCAGCCCCTCTTGTTCGAGGCGATCAAGTTGTCCGCGGGCCTGAGCCCGGCCAAGGCCCTTGGTGGCATCCAGATCAAAAACAAATGTAAAATCGGCCCTCAGGCCTTGGGTTGCCCAATGATTGATCTCATCAATACTTTTGAGGCCCAAACTTCGACCTATACCTTGGTAGGCCCGGCTGGCGTCCCAATAACGATCACAAAGAACTATGCCGCCTTGATTTAGGACAGGTAAAATGACGGTTTCAACATGTTGGGCCCTAGCGGCCGCATACAATAGGGCCTCGCAGCGAGCCGTCATGGCGGAGTTTTGTGGATCTAAAAGGATGCCCCTAACTTTTTCGCCAAGCGCAGTTCCGCCGGGTTCCCAGGTTACCTTGACTTCGCGCCGAAAATTTTTCTTTAAGTTTTCTTCGAGGCGGCGAATTTGGGTGGTTTTACCCGTTCCCTCGCCGCCCTCAAAACAAATGAAGAGCCCGGAATGCGGCCTGATTGATAAACCCATAAATAAAAGCGTTCAAATCCGCCTTTATCTATTTTTTCAATTGTTCATCAATGACAGCTTTGAATTTTTCAAACTGGAAAGCATTGGCAACCTTAATTCCATTTACAAAAAAGGTTGGGGTTCCTTGGACTCCAACACGATTGCCTTCTTCTAAATCTGCTTGAACGATCTGATCGGTTTCGGGATTCGACAAACAAGAGTCAAATTTTGCCAAATCAAGTCCAATATCTTTGGCCAAGGTTTTGAGTGTATCACCAGAAAGGCGTGCGCGATTTTCAAAAATCTTGTCATGCATTTCCCAAAACTTGCCTTGTTCAAGGGCACAAATTGAACTCGCTGACGCAGGTCTTGCATTGGGATGGTTTGGAAGCGGAAAGTGACGAAACTCAACTCGAACTTTGTCGCCAAAAGTATCTCGAACTTGTTTGATCACGCCCACAGCTTTTTCGCAAAAGGGACACTCAAAATCACTAAATACATGAATCGCAACTTTTGCCTTAGCATCGCCCATGAAGGAAGGTTTTTTGCTGTCGGCAATTTTTTCAGCAGGCGCGGGTGGTAGCGATATTTTTACAGTGACACCGGCATCAGCGAGCTCTTTTTCGACGGCCTCTTGTTGAGCGCCGCGCATTTTTTGATTCATCAAGAATCCTTTGACATCGCTACGCGAGACTTTTTCAAGCTTGCCGGTTTGCGGATTTTTAATTCCTTTTTTGAGCTCGGGTTGGGAATTAAAAAAAGCGTCCACATCGGATTCAGAAATTTCTGGCGGAGTTGAAAGCTTAGCCATGTACTGTTGGGGGCTGATATTTTCAGCTTTGGCTTTACCTTCAACAATTTTTTGAATCACAATTCTACGAGCGGCCTGCTCATAGGTTTCAACGGCTTGTTCTTGCATCTGAGTGATTTGGCTTTTTGTAAACTGGTTAACATCTTTAGCGGTAATTTTTCCGCCCTTGTATTCCAAAATAACGGTGTCGTCGGCAAGTGGCCTTACGATACCTTCTCCAGATTTTGAGAATTTTTCGTTCCCACCGTTACAGGCGGTAAGAACCCCAACTGCAACAAGAGCTAAGAATTTTGATGACCCAAAAAAATTAATTGATAATTTCACTTTAAAAACCTCCAATATTTAAGTTCTTTAATCTAAGCGCAATTTAGGGAATGAGCGAGCGAAGACTCCGTGAGTTTCTTTTGCAGTGCGAAAGGGATCACAAGGATCCCGCGTTCCAATCATCATCTTTTAAGAACTGTTCTACAAATTGAGTATGTTGATCCTTGTAATCAGCGACTCGAGTGGATCCTAAAACATCTCCAACACGCAATCCGCTTCGAATTCGAAAAATAAAAAAAGTTTCAAGGACAAGTCCAATACACACCGGAAACAACAAAAGATTCCAGTACCAAGATTGAAGGTAAATCAGAAAACTAAAGCTCATAAAAAGAAAATTCCGAACAACGCCCTGGTAAAAGCGAATTTTGAGCCCTCGACCAACTTCAACCGTATGAAGTCCTACAATCCATTTTCCAGGCGATTGTCCGCGCCCTAAGGCGTCTATGGCGCCCCAATATAAAAATCCAATCAAAAAGTAGAGAGGACTACCCAGGAAAGCAAAAAAAGCTTGAATTCCAATTCCAAAAACAAAATCAAGAACTTTAGCAAGGAGTCTATTTTCGGGATTTGCGCGAAGCGTGCTGGTGAGTAAGGGCTCCTTGGCCAACTGAGGATAGCGCGTAGGGCGTTGGCTTTTTTCCATAGATTTAGGTTAGCTCTAGGATCAAAAAAAACCAATAGCTAAAGGTTGTTCGTTGCTACAAAATGTACGAGCCCCTGAACACGTTCGTTGAATTTTAGATTTCTAAAATTCTCGGGTTCAAGAAGGATGTTTTCACCCGCAGCAAGATCAATTTTTACAACTTGCCTAGGAGCTAGTTTTACAGATCTTTGGGGGCACCGAACCCAAAGATCGGGCCCCTCCCAATGTTCAACAATCAACCTTTGGCTTCCTTTGATGCCGAGATTCTTAAGGCCATAACTTTTGGGGCTATCTATTGAAAAAACCTCACTCTGCAGACTTGCGTCTTGATAGAGGGGGCTTTGCTCGCCAAAAGCACGATAGGCTCGAAAACTTTCATCCAAAGAAACAGCGCGGTTTCGGCTGTGGAGTTTTTTTAGGAATTTTTTCTTTTCGATTTGCCGGCTTAAAATCCAAGCTAGTGAACCGAGTGCAATAAGGCCCAGGCCCCCAACAAAAAGACCAAGTGAACTCTGGCTTCGGGATCCGCCAGCAATGGGACCTTGAAGCCACCTCAAGCCTAAGCCAAGACTGACCAAAAAAATTCCCTCAACCCATAGCAACTGAATCCAGAGTCCGCGTTTTGATAACATGGGATTGATTTTCTCAAATCCCGCCCCTTAAACACATGCCGATTCTTTGACACCTTAACCTAGCAGGAGCAAAAGGAGGCGGAGAAATTTTGTGAGTATTTTGAGTCTTGATCCCCTCATTTTGAATTCTTTAGTGGCTCTGCCGTCAGCGCTGGCCTTTGCCTATGCAAGTCTACATTTTAAGGAGGTTTCTCTAAGGGCTTCGCCCCTTTGGATGAATTCCTTAAAGGCTTGTGTAGCAACGATTTGCTTCTTTTTGGCCTTTCTCGTTTCGCGCCTGGTTGAGGCAGAAATCTTTGTTTGGCCCGAATTTAAAACCCTTGGATTCTTTGGCATCAGCGGATTTTTGGGACTTTTTATTGCCGACACCTTTTTATTGAAGGCCTTTGCCAGCATTGGCATCGGACGCACTTTGATGATTTTTTCTTTTAATCCGATTTTTTTGGGACTCGCCGGTAGCGTGTTATTTGGGCAAAGCCTGAGTGATAAAAATCTATGGGCCATTGCCCTTTTGTGTTTATGCGTTGTGGTCATGGCACATGAAAGTTATTTACGAGAGCGGCGTTGGGCCGCCCAAGGTTTAATGCTGGCGGTTGCGGCAGGGGTTTTTGATGCCTTAGGCATCGTGTTGACTCGCTTTGCCTTTGAAAACACTCCCGATGTGAGTGTTAATTTTGGTAATTTCATTCGTTGCTTAGGGGCCCTTGTGGGTTTCTTTGTTTTTTCGCCGTTCCGACGGGTCAGTAAATTTACCAAGTTTTTTAGAAGTCTCGAAAAGCCTGTTTTAAAGAAGGCCCTTCTGGCTTCTTTTTTTGGAACCTATTTTTCGCTCAGTTGCTGGCTTTGGGCCCTGGGACATGGCCATATTGGTATAACTTCGGCCTTGGCAGGCACCGCCCCGCTTTTTGCGACCGTCATTGAATCCCTTCAGTTGCGAAAGCCCCCTGGCCTTCATTTAATGGCAGCATTAATCTTTTTCGGGTTAGGTTTTTTTTTCATTCTCGTTTAATCTAAAGAGAAGATGTTTAAATTTGGCAAAGGCTTTTTGTTTGTTTGGACTTTAATTTTTTTTTCGGCAAACACAGTGTGGGCTCAAAAAGCTCAAATCCTTCAGCTAGATTCTGATCGAACCTGCAAAGTTCGAATCGAGAGACCTAAAAAGCTCAAGGGTCAAAATTGGAACCAAAAATTTGGTAAAGGAAGTTCAGTTTATATAATCAGAGCGGCGCCGAAAAATCCTAACTCCATTTTGTTTTCATCAAGTGAACCCGAAATGAAAGGATTTGTTTTTCAGGGACAAAAACTCTGTTTGGAAGGCGCGCAAGGTAAAGGCGCTAAAAACCCACAGCCCCTTGCAGCTGTTGAAAAACCGAAGCCCGAATTTTTAAAAACGAAAATTGAAGAAAATCAGGGGTCTCAGTCTGCGCCCTCGGGGCTTGGCGAGGAAATCATGGGAAGTTTAGGTTTTCATAC
>CAXNEW010000022.1:0-24843 GCA_964201665.1 Bdellovibrionota bacterium | reverse complement strand
TTTGAGTAGGGACTTGGAGTCCCCGCAAAAACCAGAGGATGGGAGAACAGGGATGCTCGTACTGACACGAAAAGTTGGTGAGACAATTGCGATTGATGATCACATCAAGATCACGGTTGTTCAAATCAAGGGAAAACAGGTGCGCGTAGGTATTGAGGCGCCTAAAGAAACCCGCATTCACCGCGAAGAAATCTACCAAGCCATTCAAGACCAAAACCGTGAAGCTATGAAATCCATGGCAACAAGTTTAACAAAAATGAAAGCCACACCTGTTGAAAAGAAAACCGGTACTGAAACTTAAAAAATGTAACTAATAAATTCCAGGAGGGAATTTTATGAAAACAATTGAAACAACACGATTCGGAAAACTTAATATAGGCGAAGAGCATCTCGTTCACTTCAGAGACGGCATCATTGGATTCAAATCGCTAAAAGCTTACTGTTTAGTCGAAAGCCCAGCCATGCCACTGGTTTTTTGGCTGCAGGCCATAGACTCAGCCGACATCGCATTTCCTTTAGTCGAGCCATGGTTTTTTAAGCGCGACTTTAAACTTCAGACAAATGAAGCTGATCGAATCGCTATCGATCTGGAATCTAACAGCCGCATAAAGGAATTTGTCATTCTGACTTTGCCCGAGGATTTGACTCAGATGACTGCCAATATCAAGGCACCTGTGGTGATTAACCTCACCAAGGCTCTTGGAACACAAGTCATTATTCAAGATAAAAATTACGAGTTAAGAAAACCTGCTTATGCTGATTTTCAGCGAGCTCTAAATTCACTTAAAGATGAAAGCTCAGATGAGAGCTGGTCACCCATAAACCTTCGCACCCAGCAGGAGGTTGTGGGGAATCGCCCGATTGAGACTGTTTTATGAAGAAAATAGTTACGGGTTTACTTATTGCAGGATTTTTAGGGCTGGGGCCGACTGGCTTTGCCCAAGAGGTAAAGAGTGAATCTTCTGCTTCTTCTAATTCAATAGCGGTCGGCAAAAAGTCAAAAGCCAAAAAATTAAAACGAAAAAAGAAGAAACTTAAAAAGAAGGCCAAGTTAAAATCAAAGAAAAAAAAGCGAGGCTTAGCTTCTATTGAAAACGACTCTCAGTTAGAGGTCGTAGTTTTTTCTGAAGAGACTCAATTTGAAGATTTGCTCCAAAAGAACGAAGACTTGGGTCGCAATTTGGCTTCGCAGGAATCCCTCGCTCGGGTCATTGGGGTAAGAAGAGAAATAGGACTTTCAGACAAAGATTTTTCACCGCTTAATATTGTTTTAAATGGCGGAACCTCGACAGGAATTGAAAAGGGTCAGATTTTAAAGGTTTTTCGAAAATTGCCTGTGATTGATCCCTATCGCGAAAACAAACAAACCGAAGTTGAAATTGAATTTGGCAATTTAAAAGTCATGCACGCCGAAAAAGAAACAGCCATAGCGCGAGTCGAAGCCATCGAGCCTTCTCAAGTGGGCCTCTATGTCGGATTAAGGTCAGTCCTCGTAGGTGACTTCGTTAGGTAGTGGCAGTTGTGAAACGCCTAAATGTTTTATTTTTAGGCGGCGTCTTTTTTTTTGGTTCACTAAAAATCTCGTGGTCCTTCCAATTTAACCTCCAACAAATTGAAAGTTGGGAACAAGCACGAGATCAAAACGAAACTGACTTTTCGAGCGGACAGGTGGCCGTTTTTCAAAAAAACGGAAAAAAACTACGCATTTTACTTTCAAATCACAATGCCTCCCGGATGAACCCGATAATCGACGGATCCTTTCAGAATGGAGTTCCAACCTCTGTTCTAATTGAGGGTATTCCATCAAATATAAATGCAAACACTGCCGTCGGGGTGCCCGGCGAAATTGGACATGCCTTAAGTGTTGCTCGGTCTAAAGGTATTACACGAATTTCGGGTTGGGAGCCGCCCGTCCCAAATGGGCCTAGCGACGAAAGCGGCCAAAATCCAAATGAGATTAAGTTTTTAAGAGAGACCGGATTCCGAGATGTAGACATTCAATCCTATTTTAGAGATCGCCAATCTCGGCCCATTGAGCCCTTAGAAAATAGCCCGAATGCAAAAACAGAGAACAAAATTGCCGCTAGCCTCGATAAATATAGAAACAAATCGCTACTTGAAAATATCCAGAAAGAGCTTTCAGTTTCAAATGACGTATTCGTAGTTGCGGGAAACGGGCACTATGCCTCAATCTTCAAAAGTTTAACTGAGCAACTGGGCCCCCCAGTTTATGAATCCCCATCATCAACACCAGAGATTACAAGTTTCAGGCAACGACCCCTTTCCGAGCAGGAAACTTCTACCCTAGAAAATTGCCTCGTCGGGCGAAACTCCAATACACGTTTTACCAACACAGAAAATCAAATGCCTAACATTGGCCAACACGGAAACTGACGAAATTTTTCACGGTCGACTCATTACTTGGCTCGTGACTCTCGAAGGCCCCTAGAAACAATTCTAATACCCTTTTTGTTGAGGGCATCAATGACGTCCTTTTTTGAACAAGTATTTTTAGCTTCCATCTGTTGCTCGCCAAAAAAAAAGGAAATTATTTTTTGGTTTTTTTGGAAATTGAAGTCTAAAATTTCGCCGTTTTTGCAGGCGCTTGAAACCAGCCTTTTTAGCTCGGGCTCTGAAAATTCGCCGTCAATTTGAATTTCAACAAACTCAGAAGCTCGTGCAAGATTACCCAGCAGAAAAACAATAAAAATAATTTTTTTCAAAGCTGACTCCTCTTGCCTGGGGCTAGCTATTGGGCGTACGCCGGTGGCAAGCAATAGTACCACTTGTTCCAGCGGTCGGAGGCGCTTAACTCGCCACGCAGAATACCGCCGTAGTAACGGGCCCGGGTGCGGATTGAGTTGTCGCTGGTGAAGTCGGCCAGGTGATGGAGCCCGCCGATCAGCATCGAGTGCGATCCGCCCAGCGGCGAATCACCGAATCGGATACCACCTGGCAGATTGTCCCAGTAGTTGGCCGGTATCGGGGTGCCGTTGTGGCTAATGGGAATCATGTAGCGCAACCCCTGCGGGATGAATCCGTACGGCGCCTGTGTGATGTTCGTGACCCAGCTGTACTGCACTGTCTCGACAGCATCCTCAGCGATCGCAAGCAGAAGGGGCTCGCCGAACGCCTTGTAAGCGCCGAGGTAGCCATACAGCAGCGAGCCGTATTGGTAGGAGTAGATGAATTCGTGGTCGAGCGGATAGCCTGTGCCTCCATAACTACTCATGAACATCAGTGCCCGGCTGGGGTGCGTTTTTTTGCGCTGGACCTCGATGATCTCCGTCACCCGTCGCATGGCGTAGGCTTTAAGGGTCTGGTCGCGTGTTACTTGATAAATTTGTGCAAAACTATGCATCCCCCAGCCCTCGGCCCGAACAGGCCACACGTTTGCCGTTGCATAGTATTCCAACCGCAGGAGGCCCTTCAGGTTCTGGCCGAGCTGGCGCAGTTCTTCCTTGGCCCAGGCATCCCCACTGATTGTCCAGTAGTCAAATAGAAGGTCCGTGGTCCAGTGCTCCGAGTCGTAGGCGTTGTAGCCGTGCGTCGGCAACGAGCTGCCCAGAGTGCGGTACGGCCGATAGGGATCCTGATCCCGCAACCGGCGCCGGCCCAGGGTTTCCCCCTGGACTGCGAGGTAAGGTAGCCCCTCATAGAGAAGGATGCGCTGCTCGGCACCAACTTCAAGCTGCCAAAGATGGAACGGCCGCATCGCCTGCGTCCAGGCCATTTGTTCAAGCTTTAGCAAGAGAGGCGGAAACTCCCCTTGGATCGCATGCGCCAGTTCTGGCGACAGAGGATGGTTGCGGGGGGTACCTGTGGTCGCTGTCGGCAGCACATCGCCGCGCGATCCCCAAGTTCCATACCAAGTGGTGTTGCCAACCCAGGAATCAAGTTCCTGCCGGGCACGGGCCGGAGCATCGGCCGGGCCTGGAATCGGCCCACCTAGCAGGCCGGCAGCCTTCGTCTGTAGCCAGGCGTTCGACGTCGCCAAAGCAAACAGCGGATGGTCAACCATCGCATTTGCCGAACGCTGCCAACGGGCCTGTTCGGAGATCGTTGGGTTGGCGGGCTCGAAGCGAAGCACGAAACGGTAGCGGCGGGTTTGGCCATCGGCGAGCCAGTCGTTCTGCATGACTTGGAAAGCCTGGTAGCCGTCATTGAGGTGTCGCTCGCCGATGTTTTCGGTTAACGGTCGATAGGGAAGGGCCTCGTTAGCGCCGCGGTAAAGGAATTTGGCGGAGCGCACATCGACCGAGCCAAGGGCCCTTAGGTTAGGATCCGCGTTGCCGACGGGAATCTGGTCTGCGCCGAGGTAGTCATTGCCGAGTATCCAGTCCACCACCATGAACGGCATGTCGCGGTACTCCGTCACGTAGTACGTTGACGTCAGGTAATCGCGACCAATGCCGGTGCCGGGCAGGATGCTGGTATGGTAGGTGCGCCAGCGCTTGGTTTGGACCAGCGGGGTCGATTGGAGCACTTCGCCAGGTCCAGTAGCGAAAGCCCGGTACGGCACGTCGAATGTGTCGCGAACCTCGGCCCCAAATTCGAGGTTGCCACCTGTCGCCACAACCCAACCATTGCGTGTGAACGCACCCTTCCTAGCATTCTCGCCGCTAGCCACGACGTACGACTTTGTTTCGCCCGGCTCGAGATCGTCGGTGAACTGCGCCTGGGCAAGCTTAACCCGGCCATCGGCCCAGAACTGCATTGGCAGCCAGGACGTCTCATGGCCGCTGACAATTAGGTTATCAAGGTCGGCGGGTAGGTACCCACCTTCCGGGAATGGTACTGAAGCGGAGATGGTCTGCGTGCGGGCTGTCGGCGAAGTGTTGGTTACCTTAAAGTCCAGTCTGATCGTCAGCGGATTGCCGACGCCACCAGAGGTGCCGCCCCCACCAGAGGTGCCGCCCCCACTAGAGGTGCCGCCCCCACTAGAGGTGTCGCCCCCGACGGAGTTGCCGCCCGGCCCGGAACCGGCAACTGTTAATGTTAGCTGAGGGGAGCAAGAAAAATTTGAAAAAGCAGAAACTAAAATAAGAAAAAAACCAGGAGCATTGGGTTTGCAAAAATTGTGATTCACGTATTCTCCAAAAGGGAGAAGCCCCTCGGGTAAATACTATCGGTTTACTGGGGGACTCGATGATAAGATCACACTAAGTTTCCATTAAGCTCATGTTAGGATTGGGTCCTGTTTCCTAAAGATTAACGCTACCATAAATGCAAACACGCCCTAGTTTATATCTTTGTTGGCCTTCAGCACAGGCACCGCTAAGGGCTTTGGGGCTCGGTCGGATGCGCTCACGAATATAACTCCGCGGCCTTTTCCGCTCGCAGCTTCAGTGGAATGGGGTTTTTCTGAAAGTTGGGCGTTGAGTGCGGTTTTTAAAATTTCTGCGATTTCTATAAGTCCAGGTTTTATGGCCAATAGTGGATTCGTTAAAGAATAATGGGCAACCATTTTCACAAGGGCATGATGGATGGAGTCTTTCGGCACGAGTTCCTGAATATCAGGAGAACACAGCAAAATCGCTTCTCGTTCGATTTCTGAAACATAAAGCAAAGCTAAATGATTTTTAAGTACAGCGTGGCTTTCAAAAAAGTGAGCTTTGGCTTTTTCATTCACTCGATGTTTTACGGCCGACGGAATAAGTCTCGAAATATAAAACCGTCTAAGGGCATAAATTGAAGTTCCAAGCGAATAAAGGGCTAGCGGTATAATGAGTAAATCCTCGGCTCGGGTGAAATAATTTCTTAAGGCCCAAGCAGCCAAGGCGCCCAATGAAAGTCCCAAAAAAGAAAAAACAAAAAGGAGTTCGGTATAAATATCGCTTTCTCTAGCGATAATTACGACCATATTGGCGCGCACATTTTTTTGCGCCTCTTGCAAAGATTTTGAAAGTTCATCGCGCCACTCCGTTTTCCAGGGAGTGGTGCCAAGTAAAACTTTTAACCAATTTGTCATTTGCTAGAATTTTAGAGCAGTCGCCTACGCGTGTATCCTGAAACAGCATCAATGCCCATAACAAGGGCCAAAATTGTTACTAAAACCATTGAAAGATTCTGATACTGAAAAAGCCTAGAATATTCTGTAACTAAAAAACCAATACCGCCGGCTCCGACAATTCCAAGCACCACAGCACCGCGAATATTAAGTTCAAAACGTAAAAGTGTGTGACTTGCGAAATAGGGCAGGGCCTGAGGCAAAATGGCCCAACGTAAAACCTGTAAACGTGAGGCTCCTGAAGATTCCAAAGCCTCGACCGGGCCCTTGTCGACTCCCTCAACGGTTTCAAAAAACATTTTGCCAAGCATTCCGACGCTGTGAATAGAGAGAGCAAGAACTCCGGCAAAGGGGCCGAGTCCAACTGCAGACACAAAAAATGTTGCAACGATAATGGCATCAATTGCGCGATTTGCATTGAGGCTAAAACGAGTCGCTGATGCAATCCATTTTTCGACTTTGGTTTTCATAACGTTTGAAGCGCCCAAAAAACCAAACGGCACAGATAAAATGGCCGCAATGACAGTAGAAACAAAAGCGAGCTGAATGGTTTGCAAAGTTTGTTCGAAAACCTTGGGTAAAATTTTAAAATTGGGCGGCCACATGCGGCCGATATAGTCGACAAGCCTTCCGGAATTTTCGTAGAGCTTAAAAAGATTAACCTCAACGGCGCGAGAGCTGAGAACAAACAAGACTACAAAAACTGCCGCAAAAAACCATTTTGATTTGTTTCTAGAAAATACAGAAGCCATTTAAGAAACCGCCCCCTCATAAATGGAATCTAAGGCCCCTCGCGATAGGTCTTTGGGTTTTCCTTCAAAAACCATTTTTCCTTCTCGCATTCCGACGATTCGGGTTGCATATTTTTGAGCAAGCTCAAGGACATGCAGATTCACAATCGTCGTCATTCCGCGCTCCCGATTGAAATTAAGAAGAAGCTGAAGAACAACTTCTGAGAGTTTGGGGTCCAAAGAAGCCATAGGTTCGTCAGCAAGGATAATTTCGGGGTTCTGCACAACGGCGCGAGCAATAGCCACTCGTTGTTGCTGACCGCCAGATAAGGCATCAACTCGGCTTTTCATTTTGCCATCAAGGCCTACAGCTTTGAGAACATCCTGAGCCAATTTGACATCAACTGCAGGATAAAGTCCCAGTAGCGAACGAAGAAGGCCCACATGTGCCAACCGCCCATGTAATACATTGTCTAAAGCGGTTAGATTTTTTACGAGATTAAATTGTTGAAAAATAAAACCAATTCGTGCCCTGAGTTGCCGTAAATCACCCGATCCCATTTTCATGAGATTAAAATCCAAAACCTCGGCTTTGCCTGATGTGCACTCGATGGTTCTATTTATCGCACGAAGCAATGTGCTTTTACCGGCGCCTGAGCGGCCAATGACCGCAACAAACTCGCCGGGTTCAACGGAAAAATTAATATCTTTAAGGGCATGAAACCCATTCGGATAAACTAGGTCGACGCCTTTAAAATTTAAAACAGTCATGGGTTTTGGAAGGAGGGAGTCTCCAAAACTTTTTACTTTTTGTCGAGTTCGTAGCCCAGCTTTGCCGCGGCTTTTCTTAGGGGTTCGTATTCTTCGCTTCCCGCATCTACCAAACCCTCAATATTGTAAAGATTTTTCAGAGCATCTTTGCCCTCGGGAATTGCCGCAAGGCCCTTGATGGCCTCTTTAATTTTGAGAACTCGGTCAGGATACTTTTCAGAAAACATCTTCGAAACGCTTACAGTATCGCTCGGCATCGGCGGAGTAACATAAACCGCTCTTAGTTTTTCAGCCTTTGGGCCGGCATTTTTCATAAATAAGGTCCAGCTACCGCTCGATCCTTCCGCATTATCTGAAAAAGTTGCGCCAGCATCAACGGAGCCATTGGAAACTGCCAGAACGAGGGTTTCATGGCTGCCCGCGAAGGTTTGTTTGCTGAAAAAGTTCTCGGGGTCTACGCCCTCAGCAATAATCGATGATTTTGGAGTGATGTGGCCTGAGCTTGAGCTCGGATCGGTCCAAGCAATAGTTGCTCCCTTAAGGTCCTGTAGGGTTTTAAACTTAGAGGAATCACGGACTACAATTGCAGAATACTGATTGGCTTTGCCATGGCGGATGGATTTCAAAAGAACTTTGGCGCCCGCAGTATTCTCTGCAAGTACAAAGGCAAAAGGGGCCAGCCAGGCAATATCTACCTGGCCTGATCTCATGGCTTCAATGAGTGCTGTGTAATCCGAAGCCACAAAGGTTTTATATTTAAAACCGGTTTGTTTTTCCAAAATATCGGCAAGAACTTTGCCGCTGGCGTTAACTTTTTCAGTACTTTCAGCTGGGGTAAAACCCATGCGAATGAGATTCTCGTCCTCCTTGGGGGCCGAGCAATTGGCAAAGAAAAAAGCCAAAACCCCTAAAAATAGAGAAGATTTGAGGATTTGGGCGAATGGAAATTTGAAACCGATTTTAATCATAAAAAATGGACTCCTATGCGCCCCTGAACTAACCGAATTGCAGGATGGGGGCAAGGAGGGAAAAGTTAAACGATGTCACACTTTAGAGATGAAAATCATGCCTGGGTCAGAAGTCAGCAGTTTTATGACGTAAACCTGTCAGATTTGTTGGCTCTGAATCAAGATTGGATTTCGCAGAGTTCCTCAAAAGAGGAGAGGCCCAAGGCCTGGCTTATGGATCTCGATTCCACGTTGTTTTGCGTAGCTACCAGGTTTCAAAGAATCTACGAAAAGTTTTTAAGAATGCAGGACACCGTCGATGCGAGGCTTTTTTCTGTTGTTCCTACAATATCCAGCGCTAACCACACCTATAGCGTAGCAGAAAGTTTTTATAACTTAATTTCAAGGGCCTTCCAGGGAAATTTGCCTCTAGTGGAAGAGCTTTTTCAAAAAAATTTTCCAGAATTTCGCGTCTTCTGGGAGCAGGAATTTTTTTGCGATCGCCACATTCAGTTTGATCAGGCATATCCTGGCGCCGCAGAATTTGTTAAAAAAATTAAAGACCAGAAAATAGAAATTATTTATCTCACCGGGCGTGATCGGATGCGTTCATCAACAGGGACTCTTTGGGCCTTAAAAAATCAAGGTTTTCCAACGGGGCAGGGCACCCGATTGGTCATGAAACCCCACGCGACGGAATCTGATTCGGAGTTTAAGTACCGGGCTGCAAATATTCTCAATTCACAATTTCAAATTTTGGCGACGATAGATAATGAACCCGAAAATCTATTTGTTTTTTCGAAGGCCCTGCCACACAGTGAAATTGTTTTTTTTCATTCCATTATGAGCCGCAGAAATCCGCCTGATTTTTTTAAAAAAATTTTAGGCGACCGAAAAATTTATAGGCTCAAAAGTTTTAAGACTGACTTTTAGCTTTAAGGTTGTGCTGGGCAACAAACCGCGTTGGGTCCATGGCCCGATCTTGGATCAAGGGGTCTACAGCCCGAAACCCGGCCCCTTTTGGCTTCAGTTGCCGTCAATATTCGACATTGAGAATCATCCTCGGAATTTTCGTCCTCACCGGGATTATTTAACCTCTCAGCAGACTCAGCTTCGCGTACTTTTCGAATGGTCTCATGGTCCCAATCCGTGGGGGTTTGATCAACTCGAGTAGGCTTGCCTTTATTCGAAGCACAGCCAACGCCTAAAACCAAAAGGCATAGAGCAAAAAATAAGCTTTTTTTAAGGGTCTCAAATTTCATAAAGATCAACCTCGCGTTTATACTGTACGTCAGGAGCAGGACTTTTGTCTGCCCTAGAAAAAAAATCATGGCAGCGCAACAGTATTTCACAATTCGGTTTATGGGGGTCGAGGGGGTTGCACACGTTGCCCCTCCTGGAAATCCCAAACTCTGGCTCGCTCTTGAACAAAAATTAGGCGAAATTTGTAGCTATCGAAATCAGGCAATAATTCTCAGTTGGGATTCACCAAACAAAGTTGCGAGTCAGTTTTTTAGCGAGAATTTTTTCAAATCCGCGCTCGAAATTAATGGAATTTTTGAAGTTAAACAGGTCGATCGTGTTCGGTTTCCGCTAATGCAGGTGAGGCGGGTAGGTGTTGAGGCCGATCCGATTCAAACGCTGCTTGGCGATTTGGTAAAGTTTGAATGTGCTCGCCTTAAGTTGAACCCTCCCGAAATCCATTATTTCAGGGAGTTTGAGTTTTTTCCTAAAAATCATTCTGAAAGCCAAAGTCTACCCAAAGAAACCGAAGAGCTGTTCGTGACTGCACTCGAGGGGCTCGCGGCTTTGGGCTCAAAGTCAGGGGTTTTTTTAGCAGGTTCTGAGGAAGTCAGAATCGTAAAGCCTGGGCCAATGCCCAATGTTGTTGGGTTGCAAAAACTTTGGCCGAAAGACCCTTCTAAAGCTGAGGAATTTTTAAGAAAGTCGCTTCAGAACGGCAGTAACGGTTTGCTTCGAAAAAGCTACTTAGTTGAAGAATTTAAGCCTCGAACGCGGACCGCCTTTCAAAATTTAAAAATCGAAAAAGGGGATAGAATATTTAATTTTATTTCTGAACCGACTTCCGAGGGTTCCAATAATTTTCAATCCAGCGCAGTCACCGCGGGCCCTATCAATTTTCTTTTGAGTCATCCTGTTCGAGGGGATTCTTATTCTACCTTTGAAAAATTTAGATACCGCATTGAAACTTTTGCAGGATTGACTGATCGCCCGCTGGGCCTTGTGACTTTTCGAGCCCCAAGTCCGGGGCCCCTTGTTGTTGAGCCTTTAAATCCCGCGCCACTGGCCCACAGACTGGACTCTTTTGACCAAGAATTCCCAAAATTCTGTGCCTCACCAGGAGCCGAAAATTTTAGGCTCCTTTGTTTGGGGCCATGGGATATTCGCAATCCCGTTTTGTGGTCCAGGTTGGGTTGGTTTCAGAAAAAATATTCCCAAGAATTTTCAGGCCAGGAGTATCAGGGACCTTGGCAAGTCGAGGGAGATCAAGAGCCACTGACTTTTCTTGTTGGTAACTGGACCCGATTGGACTCTTCTTTAGGGTGGACAGTTGAAAACTCAAATGACTGGAGTGAATTTGTTGATTACCAGGGATGGCGCTGTAGATATCACCGAAGTTTTTATTTTTGGATTCCAAAGGCCAAGTTAACGGCATTTTCTGAAATTGCAAAAAAGTGTCGTTTGAATTTTTGGAATTTAGGATTTCCTGATTCAAAAATTCCGGGCGAAATTCAAGCTTTAGAAAAGGGTCTTTTAGGAGCCGTTACCAAAACTAAATGGAAATTAAATATGGCGCCACTCCGGCCCCTTTCTCTGCAAACAGAGATTACTGAAACTCTATCTTGGACCTATCCCGAGCTTAAATCTCCAACTTATGGTTTTGATCGGGCTTCGCACTTTCCGGATGAGTACCTGCAAAAAGTTTCGGTAAGGGATCCGCTCGAGGCCAAATGGAATGCCCAAGTCAGACAAATTTATTCAGGAGAAAACTTTAGAAGTGTCATCTTAAAAGGAGAGGGTCCACATGTGGTTCCCGCACTGAGGTGGTCAAGCCCGCAGGGAACTTTTGCTGAAAGTCTTGGAACTCGAGAGGGTTGGATGGGGGTCGCGCCAAGGGGGGCAGGGGTGGCCGCAGTCGACAGTGCACTCAGGTGGCTTGTGTCGATGGGGGCCCACCCGTCGGGTGGAGAAGCCACTATTTGGACTTCAAATCCTGGGGATTTTGAAAATTCAGAAGAAGAAAGTCGCTCGGCTCAAATGCTGGCCTTGTTGGGGGCTCTTGATGCCTTAAAATCTTTTGGGTTTAAAACGATTGATTGGAATTTTGCGGGAACTTCATTTCCCCAAATGAGAAATGAAATTTTTGTGGGTTTGAAGGCTCGCTTGCCAGAAAATTTTTCGACGACTTTTCCTGGTTTTCGAATGGTCGGCGAAGCTCTTTTCGTTGTGGGGCCCAAACCCGCTTTTATGGATGCTGGAAGTCGAATTTTGAATCATGTGAGCCGGGTTATTTCGAATCATGTCTCCAAAATTTTTTACGAAGATCAACTTGAAATTTGCCGGATACTTCATGAGCAGATTTTGAAGGGCATTGTGACTTGTATACGCCCGGTAAATGAAGCGGGTTTACTTGCGACCCTTGGTGAAATGGGTCTTTGGGGTGGTATGGGTGCCCAGGTTCGCCCGAGCCTTTCCACAATCGAACTGTTCAGTGGGGCGCCCTGTCGATTTGTTGTTGGAGTTTTGCCTCAAGAAGCCAAAAAATTTGAGGGCCTCATTAAAAGTGAATGGATTGCCCCTGTAGGAATCACAGGTGGTGAAAAAATAATGGGTCTCAGTTTAACTAAGTTAAAAAATTTCAAAATGGGAGAACTCGATGAAAACAATTCTCCTGCCTGAGGGTGCAGGCTTCACTGACACCTTTGAACTCGAAGCCTTGGTCAAAGACCTTGGCTATCAGGTTATCAAAAAATCTTTTGATATTGAGCCAGGAATTCTAGATTGGCCAGAAGCCGACACCGTGGACGGAGTTATTTTCAGAGGCTTTTGGTCTGCGGTGCCCGAGGAAAAGCTTTACGCAACTTTGTTAGCCAAAAGGCTTGAACCCACTTTGAGACGTATTCAAAAACGCCTTTCAAACGCAAATGATAAACTCAAAGTGTTTGCAATCGGCCGCGGAGCCTTGGTTTTTTTTCAGTCCCCTTTGATCTGGGGTGAATCAAAACCGCTTCCGTTGAGTGTGAAATGGCGAAGGGCCCTAGAAAATGCGCCTCCTTGGGTTCCGCTGACTTCTCCTCACTCCGATTTTATGTTTATCGATGAAGAAACGCAGTCAGGTGAAATTTCGCGCCAAATCTACCAGCCCCTGGGGTTAGTTAAGGGCAGAGTCTTTCCGGAATTTGATTTTCCCAATCCTTGGGGTTTAGAAAAATTTTTAATGACCTCGCAAAACGACGTTGTTGGATTTACAGCGTACAATTCAAAATTATTTCTACTTTTGTGCGATACTTTGTCCTACAGTGATCGAACCCAGCTTGAGGGCTATGGTTACGAGGACCTCATGAAAATTCCAAATCGAAATCTTTTTTTAAACAAAATTTTTTCAACAGGGGTATAGAATTTGTTAATTAAAGATTTCAACAATTTTTTTAATACCTGGGCCGACGACCTTTGGGCTTTGGTTCATTTTGGCCGCCCGTCTGAAGATGAGTTTCGGGAAGAGTTTTTTGAGATTACCCAAAATCTAAGAAAAAGATCGTTTAGAATTTTAGATTCTAAAAAGCCCTTTGATGCCAATATTGTTGCGACTCGATTTGTGACCACATGGCGTAAGAATCTTAAAAAATCTGCATGGCGAAAGGCTCACTTTACTTCGGCCACTAAGGCTGAAGATGCTTTTTCTGGCCAGATTATTCAGTTCGGGCTTTTTGTTAAAAAGTATTCTCCGGGTCAGGTGGCTGCTTGGCTCGGAACAAGTGAAAAATCATTGAGGTTTAGGGCCTTGAGATTTCTATTTGATTTTTCAGGAATTGAAGTGTCTCGGCTGAAGCCTCTTGAACGAGATTGTGTTCGGCACGACCTTTATTTTTTAGACTACCATTTACAGCTGGTTTGGAATGATCCGCTCGAACTGTTTTCAAAAACTCAGTTTGAAAATCACATTAAAAATTGCCCTCGATGTTCAAATATCGAATCAGATCTCGCAAGGACCATCCAAAGAATTCAGTTAAGGCGAATCCCCTCATTTTCGGAGCAATCAAAGCAAGAATTTTTGAGCGCACTTTCAAGCCCACTAGTTATATTTCAGGGCAATCCCTTCAGTGCCTGGCCCTGGTATTTAAAAACACCCTTTCAAATGGCTACATTGGGGTTGTTGATTTACGCGACACTTTCGGTTCCTTATATTGGATCATTTTATCCAGAGTTTAAGACCAAACAAAAAGAAGTTACTGATAATTTGGGGCAGCATTTAGGTGGATTGCTCGAACAGGTGTCAGGGGTGTTCACCCAAGCTCCCGTGCAAACTGCTGCAAATCCGACGCCTGAACCAATCCCCGAATCCGAGCCGGTTCCAGTTGTGGAGGCTACCCAAAGTCCCCCTCTTAATGAGTTGCCTGTGATGCCGCCACCCACCCAAACGGCGCCTTTGAAATTGAAACCCATAGTTAACGAGGCTGAAGTTAAAGCTAGAATTGCCAACGTCGAGCCCGCGCCCGCGCGGGGGGAGCGAATATTTTACAGGTGGGGTGCTTTTAGTTCGACACTTTCGATAGACACCCAAAAGCTAGTAGAAATTCTTTCACAGTATCAGGCCGAAAAAGCAGGTGACCTTGGACTCGGCGAACAATACAGAGGGGGAAGTTATTTTCACTTTATGATTCCAAATGAAAATTTTGATGCCCTTGTTGAAGCTATTCGTAATTCGGGCATAACCCAATTTACAAATTCCAGAGCAACATCGGATCGCCTCACTCCACCGGGTAAACGTAGAATAGTTTTCTTAGTTAAACCTCAGTGAAGTATCGTCATTTTCTTAAGATCGATTGATAATTTGTATTCGCAGTTCAGCCAACTGATCAGGCGAAACGCGCGACGGGGCCTCGGCCATGAGGTCTTGGGCCCTAGCCGTTTTCGGAAATGCAATAACATCGCGAATAGAGTCCGACCCGGTGAGGCACATGACCAAACGATCGAGGCCAAAAGCAATTCCTCCGTGGGGAGGGGTGCCGTAGCGGAGAGCCTCCAGAAAGAATCCAAATTTTTCTTTGGCTTCCAAGTCAGAAATTCCTAGGTTCTTAAACATTTGTGACTGAACTTCGGAATTAAAAATTCTCGAGCTCCCGCCAGCAATTTCATAACCATTGAGAGCAAGGTCATAAGCAACAGCACGCACCTTCTGAAGTTTTTTAGGGTCCCCACTGTTAAAGAGTTCCATGTCCTCAGGGTGGGGGCGCGTGAAGGGATGATGGGCGGCACCGAGTGACCCATCCTTGGAATCAACTGCGTAAAGCGGGAAATCCACCACCCAACAAAAGGGCCATTTATCAGAGATACCTTTTTTAATGAGCCCAAGTTCTTGTGCAAAATAAAGGCGCAAAGTTCCCATGGCCTCAAGAGCGCGACCTTCTTTTTCGGCTGCAAAAAAGAGATGGTCGCCAGGTTTTAAACCTAACTGTTTTTCAAGTTCTAAACAGTTAGCTTCTTTTAGAAATTTTGAAATAGGAGTGTTCCATTTGCCGGGTGACTCGACACGAGCCCAGACAACTCCCTTCAAACCAAAGGGACTTACCACCGCATTTAGCCCATCAAAAAATTTTCGACTCCAAGTGGGGGCTGTAACTGAGGACTTTTGAAGTTCAGAAATTCTGACGGGTAGGGCGCAGACAATTCCGCCAGCTTTTACCGTTGAAGAGAAAACCTGAAATTCAAGTTGTGATGCCCAAGTGGAGACGTCTTCGAGTTCCAAGCCAAATCGCAAATCAGGTTTGTCAGAACCATATTTTTTCAGGGCATTGTCGTAGGTCATTTTTAAAAAGGGCGTTGGAATGTCAACGTTCAGAGTTTCTTTCCAAAGTTTAACCACAAATTCTTCCATAATTTCCATGAGGCCTTCGGCCGAAAGAAAACTGGCTTCAATGTCGATTTGTGTAAACTCCGGCTGACGATCGGCTCGTAAATCTTCGTCCCTAAAACACCTAGCAATCTGGCAATAGCGCTCGAAGCCTGAAATCATCAGAAGTTGTTTTAAGGTTTGGGGTGATTGAGGAAGGGCGTAAAATTCGCCCGGGTGCACGCGCGAGGGAACAAGATAGTCACGGGCGCCTTCAGGTGTACTTTTATAAAGAATGGGAGTTTCGATTTCTACAAAACCGTTTTTATCAAAAAAATTGCGACTGATTTGCAAAGTTTTGTGTCTTAGAAACAGATTCTTTTGAATTTCAGTTCGCCTTAAATCGAGATAACGATATTTAAGGCGCGTAGTTTCGAGGGCGGATTCAGTATCAGAGTCGATTGGAAAAGGTGGGACCTCGGCTTTGGCCAGGATTTCGACTTTTTGTGCATGGATTTCAATTTGCCCCAAGGCCATTTTCGAGTTTTCCGAAGCCAGGGGTCGTTTCTTTACGATGCCTTCTACCTGCAAAACAAATTCTGCTCGTAAACCACCGACCGGCATTTTTTCTGGAGCAATGACAATTTGGCAAATCCCTGAGCGATCTCTAAGATCGACAAAAGTAACTCCACCATGATCCCGAAACCGGTGGACCCAACCCGCCAAGGTTACGGTTTGTCCCTCAAGTTGGGGGCCCAAGTTAGAATTGTTGTGACTGCGATAAGAATTTTTATGCATATGAAAGTCTACAACTTTACTTGCGAACACACGTGCTTGTCATTAGTTTCTACAAAATGGCCTTTCTGCCAATGCAACCCTACAAAGGATCTCGAGATTTTTATCCTGAAGACAAGCGTATTTTTGATTGGATTTTTAGCCAAATTCGAAGCGTCGCTCAAAGTCACGGTTTTGAAGAATACGATGGGCCCTTGCTAGAGCCCTTTGAACTTTACGAAGCTAAATCGGGAAGTGAACTCGTCAATGACCAACTTTATTGGTTTGTGGACCGTGGCGATCGCAAGGTCGCCATTCGGCCCGAGATGACTCCAACTTTGGCGCGCATGGTGGCGGGCCGTTTGCAGGAATTGGCCAAACCTATTCGATGGATAAGTGTTCCCAATGTTTGGCGCTACGAGCGTCCGCAAAAGGGGCGCCTTAGAGAACATTGGCAGGCCAATATCGATATTCTGGGTGGCACGGGTCCCCTTGCTGATGTCGAAATATTAAATGTTTTACTTGGAATTTTTGAAAAATTCGGAGCGCAATCTTCGGTTTCAATTCGAATTAATAACCGAAAATTAATGGATTTCTTTTTTAATGAAGTTTTGCATGCAGAAACTGAACAAAAGGCGCCTCTGGCTAGGCTCATTGACGCCAAAGCCAAGCTCAAACCAGAGATTTTTGAAGAAGGCCTAAAAAAACTGGGCCTTGATGACGAAAAAATAAAATCAATTTACCGATTTTTTGATTCAGACCTAGAGAGCGTACAAAAAAACTATGATTGCGATGGTGCTCGTGAGCTCGCACATCTTTTTTCAGTTTTACAAAAAAGCAAATCACAAAGCGGCCCGCTACCCTTTGTGTTTGATCCGAGTTTGATGCGGGGTTTAGATTATTACACAGCTACCGTGTTTGAAGCTTTTGACACCTCGGGGGAAAATCCCCGTGCCCTTTGCGGCGGTGGAAGATACGACAACTTGATTGGATTGTTTTCGAATCAAAAACTTTCAGGTGTTGGCTTTGGTCTGGGCGATGTTACCTTAAGAGACTTTTTAGAATCCCATAAAAAGATACCCCTTTTGGCAAAGGTGCCTGAAATTTTTGTGGGCCTCCACCGCGATGAGGACTACGCCCTTTGCGAAAAAATTGCTGGCGAACTACGCAGTTTTGGTCACAAGGTTGTGACACCTCTGAATGTAGATGGTTTTGGCACTCAAATTAAAGAGGCCCTTAAATGTGGTGCGCAATTTGTAGTTCTTTTGGGTGAGACCGAGATTAAACAAGGGCAAGTTTTAGTAAAGGATTTGGCTCGAAATATTCAAGAAGTTGTAGAGATAGGGGACCTAAAAAACTTTTTTTCGAAGTAGCTTATTCAAACCTAAGGACTCCAAATCGGAATGTCTCTTTGTGGCTGTTGAGGTTAAAATCCATTGTGCCGTGAATATGCCGAACGGTTGATAGAACCATACTTTCTTTAATTTTTTCTAAATCCTTTTTAAGTGAAACAGAAACAAAATCTATGTACAAAATCCCATCATCGGTACTTCTAAAATAACTCAGCATCTCTCCGGGAATGAGGACACCTTTATCTAGAGGGGAAAAGCAAACGACTTCGCCCTCACTTTGTCCCGAGCCGTCTGAAATCTGAATTCGGGCATAGTCGGCATCCCTCGGCGCTCTAAATTTAATTCGAAGATTTTCAGTTTTATTTACTGTCACCAAATATCCAGGGTCATTGGGTCTGGGCACGTCTGGCGAAGAAATTAAAACTGGTGGATAGGATCCACTTGTTAACTCAATCTCGCTTGCAACCTCGGGCACAATGAACTCTTGTTTGTAGGCCAAATTTCCCTGAACTCCAGCAACATCTAGCGAATATCGGCCGGCATCGAGTCTACCGTTTGTATAATAGGTGTGGCGTTCAGACTTTTCAAAAAGTTTAACTCCGCTTCCAAAAAGTTGAATATCACCTACATCAATGACTCTTTGAGGTGAAAAAAGCAGACCATCGTTTGCAGTATAAATACATCGGTCAGGTGGGGAGCTCCAGTTTGCAAAACTGGCTTCGGCTTCGCCAACCATTGAAAGTCCTGAAAATCCTGAAATTGCGTTGGCCAGATCAAAGGTTCCGCTAAGGCGTATCGCAAAGTTGGTATTTGAAAAATAATTCATCACGACATTCTGATTGGGTGTTTCCGTAGGACGTTTGGAAGTTCCAGCAACCTTACATCCGGTTACGAATAACGAAATCGTAGCCAAAGAAATTAGAAAATTGTTTCGTTGCTGAGAAAGGATATTCATTTACTTCCATTTTACGGTTTTTCTGTTTTGAAATGGCGAAATCTTTTTGACTGCAAAACCTAAAATTGTGAAAAGTGTCAAAAAAATTGGGCTTGCTATTGCGCATTATTCAAATGGACCTTACATTGATAAATAAGGATGTCGAAAAATCGACACCAAACTCTCAAAGGAGGCATAGAGAAATGGCAGCTAAGAAGAAGACAGCAAAAAAGAAAACAGCAAAACGTAAGCCCGCTAAAAAAGCGACTCGCAAAAAAGCGACTCGTAAGAAGAAATAAGGACGTTTGAATCGGGTTATCGATCGATCGGCCCGATTTAATAGCTTGTTTAACCCCCCGGTTTCGAAAGAAACCGGGGGGTTGTTTTTTTGCCAGTAGGACCATGGCTTTCACCGAAGGCTCTGGGTGTATACTAAATTACCTGTGAAAAATTTTCCGGAACTCGCCAAACTTGAATCCCTAATTGAAAATGCCCCAAAAACAGTAAAAATTTCTGTTCAGGGAACTGTGCAGACAAAAAAACACGAACTTCCCATTTATACGATCACAATTGGAACAACAGATAGAAGTAAACCGACTCTTGGACTTTTTGGTGGGGTGCACGGTTTAGAAAGAATCGGATCTCAGTGTGTGCTCGCATATCTTGATAGTCTTTTTGAGCAAATGCGGTGGGATGAAGATCTCAATTCAAGACTCCAGGATGTTAGAATAGTTTCAATTCCCATCGTAAATCCCGGGGGAATGTTGATGGGCACTCGATCCAATCCTAAAGGCGTAGACCTCATGCGAAATTCGCCAGTTGAAGCCCATAAGTCACCACCTCTTTTGCTTGGTGGGCATCGAATGGGACGATGGTTACCTTACTTTCGTGGAGATTTAGATGCCGGTTTAGAGGTTGAATCAAAAACTCTGACGGAATTTGTGAGAGCCGAAATGTTTGAGGCCGAAAGTGCGATGGCACTTGATGTTCACTCAGGATTTGGAGTTCGAGACAGGCTTTGGTATCCCTTCGCGAGATCCAGAGAGCCCTTTCCCCGAGAAAACGATGTGAAGTCTTTAGAATCACTTCTTAATAAAAGCTATCCAAACCACGTTTACGTTGTTGAACCGCAAGCTCTTGTTTACACAACCCATGGTGATCTATGGGATTACCTTTTTGATGAACATCATAAAATTCATGGGTCCACGGGTCCCTTGTTTTTGCCTTGGACTTTGGAACTTGGATCTTGGATGTGGGTTCGAAAAAATCCCCTTCAGATTTTTTCATCATTAGGAATTTTTAATCCCATAAAAGCACATCGATTTAAAAGGACACTTCGTCGACATTTGCCCCTTTTTGATTTTTTATTGAGGGCGATTCGAAACTATAAAACTTGGTCTGGAATTTCTGCGGGAGTAAAGGCTTCATGAATTGGGTGTTTTTAAGAGGCTTATCGCGTGAGGCAGGACATTGGGGAACATTTCCGAATATTTTTAAAAAAAAGATCCCGAAATCGAAAATTCATTTTTTAGATCTTCCGGGCTTCGGCACTGAATTTCAAGGGCGCTCACCGGTGCAGGTTTCCAAAATTGTCGAAGACATTCGTAAGCGCTGGGTTGCCCTCAAAGAATCTGAAGGTCCAGGAGAGTGGTCACTTTTGGCCATTTCACTCGGCGGGATGGTTGGGGCCCAATGGGTTGCAAAAAATCCTGATGATTTTAAATTTTTTTGTATCATCAATTCAAGTGCTGGAAATTTGAGCTCAACTTGGCGGCGTCTTAAACCCCTAAGAATCCCTGACCTTAATAAAATTAGAAAAATGCCCCTTGGTGCAAACAGAGAATTAGCTGTTTTAAAAATGACGACTCGAATTTTAAAGAATCCTGAAAAAATAGCTGAAGAATGGGGGGTAATTTCGAATTTGCGCCCCCCCCGCAGCCGAAATGTCATTGCTCAGCTGCTGGCTGCAATGTCGTTTCGCGCACCTCGAGAATTGAAAGCCCAAACACTGGTGGTGTCGTCGCTAAAAGATGACTTCACCGATTCAAGTTGCTCCGATGAGCTTGCAAAATATTGGGCAGCAAAACAGGTTGTGCATCCTGAAGCTGGACACGATTTGCCTTTGGATGATCCGGAGTGGCTAGCCACCAAAATCAAAGAATTTGTTCGTTCATGAGGGCTATTTTTGGCTTTCCATTTTTTTCATGAGTTTTTTTGCGGCTACCTTTGGGGCTAGGCAAAGTGCAATCATATAAAACGACTTTAAGTGTTTGTCTGAAACCTCAAGGCCGTCCTTGCTGAGTCTCACGGCAAGAGTCCCAAGTGTTTCTGAGCGATGTCGAATCGGAAAAACAAGTAACGAAGTGATATCAATGTCCTTGAGGTTTTTCTTAATATCCTTGGTAAGCGGATTTTGTGTAATATCTTTAATGTAAACAATTGTGTTTTTTAAAACGACCTCTCGTACTTCAGGGTATTTTTCTAAATCCACGATTTTATCACTCATAGATTCATCGTCTGAACTGGCAATAACTGAGGCCAAGTTGGTATTCACATCTGCTAAAATGAGATTCACCCGAGGTGATTTAGAAATATCCGCGAGTCGTTTGAGAACCTCAAAAACGGATTTATGGGTTTCACGAACTTCAGAAAGAATTCTAAGGCAATCATAGAGTAACTGAAACCCCGCTAAAACTTGTGTGGGTTCAGCCTTAAGGTCATCAGGCGAATAGGCCTCTCGATCCTGAAGTTGGTATTTTACCCTTTGCAAAAGTTGCCGAGAGTCGAAGGGTTCGATAATGAAGTCACTCGCCCCTGATTTTATGCACTCCATAATATTTTCGCGAGAATTTTGAGAGGTCAAAACAATAATTTTGGTTCCTTGTCGCTCGGTTGCGGTTTTTACTTCTCGAATGAGCCCCAAAGTATGGGCTGAATTCAAAAAAAGATTAATTAAAATAAGGTCAGGTTGGTAATCAAGAGCTGTTTGCAAAACCGTATTTCGGTCGTCAACCTGCTTTACTTCAATATCGGCTTCGGCAAGGGCCTTTACGAAGTCAGCAAATTTCTGTTTGTTGTGATCACAAATTAAAATTCGGCGAGTTGCTATCAGCGGTCTAGCGCTTGGAGAGTTTGGTGCTCCGGGGGTCGGGGCTGGACGCTTTGGGGTCATCAGTTTACTCTCTTCGTTTGTGAAAATTCATTTCGTACTTTGTTGGAACCAAAAACCCTACAAAAAAATTGAACAAATCTTCGGTAACACCAAATACGGTGATCTCTTTAAAGAATACACTCAAAGGATAAAAAAAATTATCCCCTGCCAACTTTCTCATATCTCAGTTGATGCGCTGCTAGGCGAAGATCCCTTAGTTCTGGGGTGCGATCAAAAGTGGTTCTGTCACTCAAGTTCGCCTGGAATAGCTTTAAAGTCCGAAGAAATCGCCAAAAAACTCGCGTCGGTTCAAAATCAGTCCACAAAATCGCTTGGAATTTTTATTGGGCCTCCCGATGGATGGAGCCCACAAATGCTAAGCCAATTCAGAGCCAAGGGTTTTTTTTGGAGTTTCGGTCCCATCACATTGCCCCATGAATTGGCGACCGTAGTTTGTGCGGAACAGGTTTATAGGGCGCTGACTATAAATCGAAACGAACCCTACCACCTAGGGCATTAGCTTTGTTGCCTGGAATGGGCACCGCGTGCTTTTCCGACGAGCGTCTCGTTACTATTTTTTGGCTACTGATGGGGCCTTTATGGGGTTCGTTCCTTTTTTTCCAAGGCGGTAGGATAGCACTACCGAGTTGGAATCGGGCTGGTAACAGTTAAAAACGCGGTCGTAGGATTTAATATTTGTCGCGACGGTATTGCAGCGAAATGCAACGGTTTCTACAAAGGATTTTTCTACGATGTCGATTCTGAAGGCTAAATCATTATTGTGTAGCCAGTTATCTTTGAGATCTATTGAAATATCAAGATCCAAGGATTGGTCTGCCGTTAAAGAAAAAGGATTGTCCTTAAAGAACTCACGAATTTCTTGGCCCTTGTCTCCAAAATGAACACGAACAAAAGAATTGCGTAAACTTCGCAACTTCCCTGTGGATTCCGTCGAAATTTTATTCAATTTTAGCTCAATGCCTTCGCTCAGACTAGAAGGAGCGCGCTCAATCTGGAGAGTTTCTCGAAAGCCCGCAATGGACCCTAGGGCTACGCCTGTGATGAAAAGAGCTTTAACAGAGAAGTCAGTAGCCTTTATGTGCGAAATTAATTTCATATATAACTTCTTTCCTTTTAGCGATCATCGACAGTTTTCAATGCCGATTTCGCCTTTCCAAGTTTTTCCCAACTGGTTTTGTTAAGAGGACGAATTTGGTCTTCAAGAATTTCAATCTTTTCAGATCGTATCGAAGCCAGGTTACGCCCTGTTTGATCCATAGAAGACTGAATATCTGGAGAGTAAAATGTTGCACCAAGGGCCAACACGATTCCGCCCAGACCGATGCTTTCATCAAGAGCCAATTTAATTTTAAAAATATTTTTCATCTGCTTCACCTGATTGGCTCCTTTCTAGTTTAAGGGTGCGTAGTTAATGCGAACGTCATTGCCTTCAAGTGGCTTTGCGTTCCCGTTAAATTCAATTCGATTTTCGGCTGTATTTAGAGTCCAACCATTCTGCGCGCTTTCAGGCACGTTTTGGCCGTCAATAGTGACCGAAATCGAGCCGGGCCGAGGTTGTTCTGAAAAAGGGAAAAGCATGTCATAGACAATCTTTAGTGAGGCCTCAAAGGCAGGTGCCTGACCGGCCGCAAAAACAACCTCGTTGCTCACTGAAGAGTAGGTGTATCGGGAGGCAGCAACCAAAACGTTGTTTTCAAAAATAACAATAGATGCAGGGTTAGGTGTGCCACGAATCTTAAAGCGGTCAGTGGGCCTAACCACGCTTCGAGCCAAATCCGTCAAAGACTCCGTGAAGGGTCTATAAATACATTTTGGCTGAGCGCTGGATGAATCGGGCAGGGCGTCCAACAGGCGAGCTGTCTCGGCAATGCGGATTCCTGCTTTGTCATAGCTGGGTCCTTCACAGTCATCGGCAACTTTAGCAGTTAAAGATCGGGCATTGATGTAATCAGGATGCGATTTTACCTGTTTTAAACGGCTAACATAGCCCTCAATTGAGGTATCGCCAGTGATATCGTCATTTTTATCGGATTCGTCTTCTGAGTCCGATACATAAACAACAACCAGTTGGGCGGCATTTCTTAAAAAGCTAGTAGCCTCTCCCCGAAGAGTTCTCAGCGAGGCCTCAAGTAAATAGTTTGTATTTCGATTTAGAGGCGCTCCTGCAGTGCCAATTTGACCGAAGATTTCGCTTTCTAAAGAACTCAGGGTATCTAACGAAAGTGCAGGCCCAATAAAGGCTCTTGAAATGCTCGAAGCATCTCCGGCATGCGCATTTCCGTTTGTGAATCCAATCCTATAGTCAATTTCTTCAGTTCTTAGGGCCTCGGTGAAGGTTTGCATGGAATTCAATAACAACTCGGTTTTTGAATCATTGTCTCCATTGCGGCTCATGGAGTAACTGAAATCCACTACAAACATATAGTCTGCTTGCAGCAAATCTGAGGCTTGTGAGTAGTTATCAGAAATGTGGTTGGTGAACCGATCTGTGCGGGTTGTAAAAAAGGTTTCTGGTGCATTGTTACAGGCCTGAGCCAATAGACTCAGTCCTAACCAGTAAATAGGTTTTGTTAAGCTTCTCATGCGGTCCCCCTACTAGGGTTACTGCAAGTCTTGTTCCAGCCTTAAAGAGATCTTAACTTTTCGCGTGCAATTGAGGTATCTATTTGAATTTGTTGGCGAAGTTCCTCTACCCCCCTAAACTTGCGCTCATCCCTTAACCTGTCTTTAAATTCGACAGTTAACCATTTTTCATACAGGTCCCCTGAAAAATCTAATAAATGGGTTTCAATGACCAGGGGGGCCCCGGCCTGGCTGACCGTGGGTTTAACTCCGACATTGGTTATTGAAGGAAAGGTCTTTCCTTCCACAGTGGCTATTGAAAGATAGACCCCACGGGCGGGGACACAAATAGAACCTATTGAGTTCAAATCAGGCAATATATTCGCTGTCGGAAATCCCAGCTGGCGACCTCTTTTGTCGCCGTGAACAACCTGGCCCGTGATGGAATAGTCCCTACCCAGAAGTCTTGCTGCTGGGACCATTTGGCCCTCCCCAATAAGATTGCGAATTCGAGAACT
>CAXNEW010000021.1:0-25791 GCA_964201665.1 Bdellovibrionota bacterium | reverse complement strand
AGGATTTCCTCCCGCCAGGGGATCAAATCCAAGGCCACGGTCCCAGTTCTCGGAAGGAAAATCATTCCTCGATGATATCATGCACAAGGCGCCAGCCCCTCAGATAGTTTTTTCAGCCACAAGGCCCACACTCTCGCGACCATCCAGCTGGATGGTCGTCGGAAACTTCGGGCGAGCGAAATACTCGCACTTAAGAACACGAAAACCAGCCTGTAGCGCAAATTGGCTAAGTGTTTCGGGCACCATCAAGTGCATGAATTCGGGTAACTGTGCCGCGTGATCTCCAGATTCAAACTCCCGGGTGTTGATCCATCCAGGCCAGGGCATTTTACTGTCAATTCTTGTCTGAAACTGATGCCCAAGTTTTTTAAAGTTTCGCATCCATGGCGTTTCTGTTGCAATAAAAACACGCCCCCCGGGTTTCAGCCACCTGTGCATTTTTTTAAATCCGTCATTCAGAGTTTCTCCGTTAAGAAAATGAACGATTCGAATTGCAAGAATGGCATCTAAACAATTTTCATTTAAATCGATTTTCTCTGGGAATTCCCCTGGCAAAAGCAAAAGATTGTTTCGCTGCGATTCTGTGGCTTGGTCTTTAACAACTTCTAGGTGTCGAGGGTCAAGATCATTGCAATAGACTTGAACTCCCAGCTTAAGGGCCTCTAAAGTTGCAACTCCAAAAGCGGCTCCTATTTCTAAGACTGGACCTTTGACACTTTTACAAAAGTCTAAAAACTCTTTTGTGAACGGATCGTCCACTGTTCGAGTCATGTAGCCCATGGAATTGAGCGTCGGGACAAAATACCCAGAGTCGGCGTCTATCTGTTTTGCCATTGATCTTTTCTCCCTGCCATTGGGGCAACACTTTGCTTGCGCTTAGCTTTAAAAAACACCAGCTTGGGGTTTTTGTTTAATAGTTTTGTAAACGGTTCCGTTCTCTAAAAAATACCGAAGTTCTGCGCCTGATCCCCATGCGGGAATGGAATAAATTCCATCGTCTGAGCTTCCGTTTGGCATAGAATAAAACGAGCTGAGTTTTATTTTCTTAATTTTTCCAAAGAAAACCATTTGTGGATCGTGCAGTAGTAAATAAATTTCAAGAAATCTCGAACGCACGAATTCTTCAGGGTCTTGATTGAGATGCCCTAGCGAAGCATAAAATTTTAAATATTCAGCAAAAAGAGTGTCGCCGTAAACGAGCTCAGGCCGTTGGGCCATAAAAGGGATGTGGATATTTGAGGTTGGTGAAATTTCTAAATTATATTCGTTTATGGAGTCTACAATGTCTTCCGCGGTCGCCTTAAAAGAGTTTGTATCAAGAAGTTGTGAATACATCTCAGGTAGGGGCGGCTCTAGCTTTGCGAGTCCCGGCTGAGCAGGGACTTCGGCGGGACTTTGATTCGAGAGCGCTGCCGATGTTCCTTCATCGGCGGGATTCGCCGGTATTGGGGCAAAGTTGTTCAGGGGATCAACCGAATTTGAGTAAAATATTGTGGCCTCTTGGCAGGAGCAAAAAACAAAGCACATGAGACTTGTAGAAAATGCCAGGGTTCGAACTTTTAGTGGGTTTTTGTGGGCATTGCTTTCCATGTGAGGTGTTCTTTGTGGGGGATTACGCCGCGCATTAAACCCAGTCAAGGCTTTCATTGGCGAGGCTTCTGTGGCTCAGGTTTCGAGGAGCGGCCTTCCTCTAAACTAAAGCTATTGGATTTGCTGCAAAAACCATTGACCCACACCAGTGAAAAGCCTTTAAACCCATGAGTAATGCACCCCAATTCCCCGACAAAAACCCCCCGTCCTTGGGTGGCGTGTATGTCGTCTTCGGGGCAAACCTTCGAGTCCATTTTTTTAAAGTTGCCCGCAGCCCATCAAAATCTACTTAAAGCCGTTTTTGTTGATCGGGATTGTCCGGGCTTCGGGCGCATGCAAGACCTTAAGGCTAAAGTTAATATCCCATTTGAAATTATCAAGACTCAAAAAGGCTTAGATTTTGAGTCTACAGTTTTAGAGTTTTTCAAAAAAACCCCTAGCGAATTCATTTGTTTTTTGTGCGGCTTTTTTGGGATTTTAACCCCAGATTTTATTTTGAATTGCCCCGCTCCGATCGTAAACACCCACCCCTCACTTTTGCCGGCCTTCCCAGGCATCGACAAAAAAGTTCAAAATGCTGCGTGGGAGCAAGTGGCCATAAGTGGAATTACTTTGCATCTGGTGACTGAAGTCTTGGATGCGGGCCCTGTACTTTTTCAACATCCCGTCGCGATGAGAGCGACAGAAAGCTTTGACCAATCGCGCGAGAGAATGCGCCAGGCTGAACAGGAATTCATAGCCAAAGTCCTTCCGTTAATTTTAGAAAGTCAATTGAAGCCAACCGATCGAAATTTAGGTTCACGTGAAGTTCGAGCCCAGTTAAAAATTGAAGTCGAGACCTTTAAAAGTCTCATTTGAAAGGCAAAGGGAATGTCTAAAGGAAGTCCTAAAATGGCCAACGATTCTGATAATGAACTTCTATTTAGTCCTCTGGATAATCGTTATCGTAAAGGTCTTCCCCGCAGTCTGTCTGAGCAAGCTTTGCTTGAGGCCCAGATACAAGTTGAAATTCAATATTTAGAATGTCTGATGGAAGAAGGCCTCGTGGGAGAGGCCGTGTCTCAGGCTGACCTGCAAAAAATCCTTTCTGATTTAAGTTTTTCTGAAATTGAAGCCATCGAAGAACGCACTCAGCATGCAACTCGGGCCCTCGTTGAGGCTATCATTGATAGACTTAAAAAATCGGGTCATTCAAAGGCCTCTGAATGGATTCATGTTGGAATCACCTCTTTTGATACTGTCGACACCGCAGCTCGCATTCGACTCAAAAAATATTTTACTGCAGATGGTTTCGTAGCTATCGAAAATTTAAAAAAAGAACTCGCCAGACTTTCTAAGGAATATTCCAACACACCCCAGGTCGGACGCACACATGGCCAGTGGGCCGTGCCTTCACTTTTTGGTTTGGTTTTTGGAGAAATTTTTGAAAGGGTTCAAGTTGCACAAAAACGCCTTGAATATTCTTGGGCGGAGTTACGCGGCCAAGCTTCCGGAGCCGTCGGTGCCTACCAGGCTTTGGGGATTCTTGTTGACGATCCCATTGCGTTTGAGTCGCGCCTGACAGCTCGCCTCGATTTAAAGCCCTCGCTTGGATCAACTCAAATTCTTCCACCTGAAGACATGGTCGCTCTTGCTCAAGATTTTTTTCTATTGTGTTCACCCGTTGCAAAACTAGCCCATGATTTAAGGCATCTTGCTCGCAGCGAGATTGGCGAAATTGCAGAAGGACTCAGTCCTGGGCAAGTGGGGTCAAGTACAATGCCTCAAAAACGAAATCCCTGGAATTTGGAACACGTGTGTTCGCTCTACAAAGTTTTGCAAAGTCGCCTCGAGCTCATGCAGTCTGATATTTTAAGCGAGCATCAGCGAGATTTGACCAACTCCGCTTCAGGTCGCTTTTATTCTGAATTTTTTTGTATAGCTCATTTAATTTTAAGTCGCATGACTCGCGTACTTTCGCGCCTAGAGGTTTTTCCTGAAAAAATGAAATCCCACCTCGAAGCCGCAGGCGACACTATTTTTGCAGAGGCGCTTTATGTTTATTTAACTCAACAGGGGGTGTCCGATGCTCACAATGTTGTGCGACAAGCCTCTCGAAAGTTAACTCCCGAGACGCCGTCATTAGTTGAAAGTTTAAAGTCAATGGGGGTTTTGCCCAAAGAGTTTAGTTTTGATGAAATCAAAGTAGAAGTTTTTAAGGGGCCGCGAAATAAAATGTCTGCCCTAGTTCAAAGTTTTGGCGATTAAAACAAACAAAATAGAAAGGGCCCACCATGTGCGGTGTTGTCGGAATCAAATTGCGCGAGTCGGTCGAAAAACCCCAGGCCGCAGCCTTGGCACTGACAATGCTGATGCGGCTCCAGCATCGCGGACAAGATGGCGCGGGCATCAGTTTCTTAGATAAACAAAATCAATTTAAAACTTTGAAGGGTCTGGGGCTTATCGACCAAGCCTTTCGAGGTTTTGATCCTGCCGAGTTTGAATCCCAAACTCGCCTTGCTGTTGCCCACACTCGCTATGCCACAACCGGTACAGGCGGGGTGGCCGAGCTTCAGCCCTTTGTGGATGGAACCCCTCGTGTAGCCATGGCGCACAACGGAAATATTGTGAATACGGCTGAGCTTGTAGAAAAACTTAATCTTGTGACCCACGGCCTTTCTGATTTGGAAGTTTTGCAACAAACATTTCTAAACAGTCTCAAAAAAGGTGGCGGCCCTGATGAATGGCTAAGTACACTCATGAACGAATTCAATGGCAGTTTCAGTGTGGTTGCTGCTTTGCAATCAGGAGAAATCCTAGGCTGGCGAGATTCCTTTGGCCTGCGACCTTTATTTTTCGCAGAGTTTGCCGAAGGATGGGCTTTTGCGTCCGAGACCCATTCGATTGCAGCCCTTGGGGTTGAAAACAAAATCGAATCTGTTGAGCCAGGTGGCTATGTTTTTGTGGATAGTTCGGGGACAGTTAAGCGTGGAAAACTTGTAAGTACAAAAAACCCAAAATCCCAGAAGAAATTTTGTATGTTCGAGGCCGTTTATTTTTCGAACCCTCAAAGCGAATTCATGACTGACTCCAACAAACTGCAAAGCGTTTATAGGTCTAGGTTTAGTTTAGGAAGCGAGCTTGCTAAATTCATTTCCGGCCAAATTAAGAGTGGCGAATATGATTACGTAGTGCCCGTGCCTGAAACCTCTCGAACGGCGGCAGTCGCTGTCGCTGAAGGGTTAAAGATTCCCTACCGAGAGTTTCTAATAAAAAACCCTTATGTCTCGCGAACTTTTATTTTAAATTCCCAGGAGGCCAGGCTTCGCGCCCTAAAAAACAAACTGTCTTTGGTAGGGCCTGAAATCAAGGATAAACGGATTTTACTTGTTGATGATTCGGTGGTGCGCGGTAACACTTCCAGATTGATGGCGGAGCGTCTTCGTGAGGCCGGGGCCACTTCGGTGGGACTAGCCTCAACTTGCCCGCCAATTAAACATGGGTGCTTTTATGGAATTGATTTTCCGGACCCTAAAGAATTGGTGGCTGCCAGATTTGAAAATCATTCTGATATTTGCAAATCTCTCGGCGTCAATGCCTTGTTTTATTTGCCACAAGAAGCACTAACCCGAGCTCTAGGCACAGAGAATCTATGCATGGCCTGTCTTGATGGAAATTATCCTACGCGTGATTCAAGTTTTGAAAGATTTTTAGAACTTCGAAAAAGCCATCGAATAACGGCGGCGGGTCGGTCCTCAAGTGGAGGCCTCACATGAGTTTGGGATCGCTTAAAGTTCCCCAAGACCTTAGCCGAATAGCGACGGGCTCAACAAAAGATATTTATAAAGTTTCTGAAAATGTTTTGGCTCACGCAGGCCAAAGGCCATCAGAAACGTCTAGCAAAATGTTATTTTTTGATTTTTCTGACCGGATTTCGGTTTTTGACTACGGAGCTCTACCCGAAGAAATACCCTCAAAGGGTTTGCACCTTGAAGTCATGGCGCGCCACTTTGAAAGCGTGTTTCAAAAAGCCGGCATTCCATCGGCTTACGATTCTGAACTGAGTGAAAAACTCGGCGGCTTTGTTTGTCGAGCCGCAGGTGGCACGACCAAACTTAATTTGCACGAAACTCCGAAGAATTCTCAAACCGGACTTAGTTTTGTTCCTCTAGAATGTATTTTTCGTTGGGGCTCTCCGAGGGGGTCAAGTCTCTTTAAGCGCTATCCGCAGCTTAAAGTAGGTGAGATTTTTGAAAATCCTCTGATTGAATTTTCAACAAAACTTGAAAACTATGATCGGCTGTTGTCTGACGAAAAGGAAATTTGCGCGGTAGCAGGATTCAGCCAGCAACACCTGGAAAACCTTAAAAAGTTTGTGGCTCATGTGGCCCAGGTTTTAAAAAATGAAATGGAATCTCTGGGACTCGTTCTTTGGGATGGAAAGATTGAAGTCGCCTGGGATTTTGACAAAAACGAATTTTGTTTAGTTGACGCACTTACGTTAGACGAAATTAGAGTCACGCTTAAGGGGCTCGATCGGATCCCCCTTTCTAAGGAGCTTGCCAGGCAGTGGCTTTCACGCACTCGCTGGGGGGCCGAAATTGATTTAGTCAAAGCTCAGGGAATTCCGGCCGACAAGGTTCTCAAGCAAGTTTTGACTCTACCGCCACCGAGGCTCGGGCCCTGGCGCTTAGAAGTTTTATCTTCACTTTACGGAGCCTTTTGTGAAGCTCTGAGGTCGAGGTCCTCCAAGGCCCTTTGGTATTGGGTTCGTGGCGAGGGTCGAAAGCCTCCACGAGTATATGTTTCACAAGGCGCAGGGCGTGAGGCTGCTTTGGTTTGGCGTCTTCAGTCTGAGGGCGCCCAAATTGTAGAAGACCCCCTCCAGAGCGACGCTTGTTTGGTTTCGATGGACGCCGAACTCGAAAAGGGTGCGGTCAATTCTTTTCAAGAAGACAATCTTTGGGTTTGGGCCCCGTCTCGTGAAGCCGCCCAAATCGAATGGTCAAAAATTTTTGGCCGTGAGATTGCAAAAAAGGCGGGTATTGCAACTCCACAAATTTCAGTTGACCCTAAGGCAGTCGAACCTGACTCAAAGATTTTTGCAAATCCCCCGGTCGTTAAATTCGATGGTTTGGCTGCGGGCAAAGGTGTTGTGGTACCGCAATCTTGGCAAGAGGCCCAGACAGCTTATAAAAATTTAAGTCCCGGAGGTTCTGTTCTTTTTGAAGAAAAGCTTGAGGGCCCCGAGGCCTCCGCCTTTTTTGGGGTAACTACAAAAGAAGTTGTGTTTTTAGGATCGGCCCAAGATTTTAAACGTCGTTACGCGGGTGATGAAGGACCCAACACGGGGGGGATGGGTGCCTATGTACCGAGTCCACTCGAAAACGAAGAGGCACGAAATATTTGGCAGTCCTGGGCCGAGGCCACAGTTGAGGTATTAAAAAAAGAGGGAAAAATTTTTGAAGGCGTTCTCTATCTCGGCCTCATGAAAGACTTAAAAAAGGGATGGGTTTTGATTGAATACAATGCCCGTCCTGGAGATCCAGAAACCCAAGGACTTGTCTTTTTTTGGCCAGCAGGCGAACGCGTTTTGCTTTCCTTTTTGGGTTTGGATTTGACCGCTCCCAAAAGCCCACAGCGCGAGACTGAACAACATTGCGTTGTTTTAAGTTTGGTTCATCCTGAATACCCCGCGCCCCCACAAAAGCAACTTCATTTACCGGCTTGGGACCTTTCAAGTTTTGCAGCCCAGGAGTCCGTCCATGTTTTTTTAACAAAATCCTTGCAGGGTAGAGTTGCTTACATTGTTGGCAAAGGTGCCAGTAGATCTCAAGCTGCCGATCCTATTTTTTCAACACTCATCGAGTGTCCGTGGAAATCCCATTTGGAGTGGAGAGCGGATATCCTATGACAAAAGAACTCAAAGCTCTCTGGGTTTTATGGCAAACAGAAAATGTTGATGGAGAATTGGCTCAGTTTAAAAAAACCCTGGGAATTGTAAAAACTTCGGAATTTCTTTTGGGCTATTCCCAAGGTCCTACCGAAATCAATTCAGATTTTTCGAAACTCAGCCGGGTATTTTCAGATTCGTTATACCTGAGCTCATTGCAAGAAATTCAGAATTTTGTTTCGAGTTCGGACACCCTCGCTATAAAACTTTTAAAACCCGGCGTTCAGGACCCTCAAATTGTGAGTTTAAAAACTCTGATGGGCGAAGTTTCAGAGTCCACTTTTGTTCGAATTCAAGTTTTAGAACTCAACACGATTCCAAAAGATGAAAGTCTCATTCGGAATTTAAGATTGGTGTGGTGCGAGCCCGCCATCGAGACACTCGAGATTTTACAGACAGCACACTTTGGAGATTATTTTAAAAATCCAAAAAAACTCAATCGTCCAGCTGACAATTCCGCGCAGGTAGATCTAACACCGCAGAATTTAGACCTTGAATTTTCTCACGAAGAAATCAATGCGATATCCCAATTCGAGCAAAGGCGAGGTTCAACTCTCACCCGGACCGAGTGGGAAGTTCTGGCTCAAAGTTGGTCTGAGCACTGTAAACACAAAATATTTGGGGCAAAAATTATCGGAGCTGATCTTCCCGGAGGTCAAATTGATGGCCTTTTTAAGCAGTTTATCCGTAAACCCAGTTGGGATCAGATCGAAAAAGATCAGCAAGCAGGTAAAGCACGAGCCCTTTCAGTTTTTGTTGATAACGCTGGCGTCCTCAGGCTCTTTGCCTCAGATGGAACACCCACGCCTTGGGCTTATTGCCTTAAGATGGAAACTCATAATTCTCCCTCGGCATTGTCTCCAAGAGGAGGGGCTGCGACCGGACTGGTTGGAGTCCATCGCGACATCCTAGGTACGGGTCGATTGGCTCGGCCCATTGCAAATTGGGATGTACTTTGTTTTGAAAGTTCCGAACACTGCGAGCCTCGTCCGCCGACAGCCCTGTCGCCAAAAATTATTCGATCGGGAGTTTTGCGAGGAATTGAAGAAGGCGGAAATCAAAGCGGAATTCCTACGGTAATGGGAAGCGTAGTTTTTGATCCTAGGTTTTCGGTTAAACCCTATGTTTTTGCAGGTTCTGTGGGCCTTTTGCCCCTTGAACATGTCAACAAGAGACCCCAACCCGGTATGAAATTGTTCGTTGTCGGGGGCGCCACGGGTGCTGATGGACTCAGGGGGGCCGTAATGAGTTCTCGCGATTTGAGGACCGAGGATTTTGTGGGCTCGGCAGTTCAAGTGGCTCAACCCTTTGTTCAGCGACGCATGACAGATTTTCTTTTAGCTGCGGCCACAATGGATTTAATTGATGTCATAACAGACAACGGGGCAGGAGGACTTTCTTCAAGTGTTGGAGAGATGGCCACACTTACCGGGGGGGCTACAATTGATTTAAGCAATCTTCGACTTAAATTTGAAGGCCTTCACGGATGGGAAAAACTTCTTTCTGAGAGCCAAGAGCGCATGACCTTGGCCACGGCTAGGCCTGAGGAACTTAAAAAACTTGCGGGTGAGTGGGCTCAGGACTTCGATGAAATAGGTGAGCTCAACAGTTCAGGAAATCTGCTTGTCTCAGAGGGCGGCAAAATTCTTGTAAATCTGAACTTAAGATTTCTGCACGAAGGTTGCCCGCGACTCAATCTCCAAACCGATTGGGATTTTCAAAAAGAGAAGAATTCACTAAACGCTCTCGCCCCAAGGGGAAATCAGAACCTTCAGGGAAGCTTCGAAGAAAAATTTGTTGAATTCCTAAAAACAGAAACTCTTTGCTCCCGTGAAGGAGTTGCCCGTCGTTTTGATCATGAAGTTGGTGGGCGAAATTTAAAAAAATTTTTTTGCGGAACCCATCAAAATTCTCCCACTGACGGGGCCCTCATTGAAATCCCTGAATCTCCCCAACCCGCAGCCATTTCTTTGGGGCACGGACTTGCCCCTCAATATTCAAATATTTTTCAAAACACGGTTCACAGTTTTGACGAGGCCCTGAGAACGTTAGTTTTGTCAGGCGGGGATATGGGCACCGCAGGATTGCTTGATAATTACGCATGGCCCGATCCTACCCATCATGACCAAAGAATCTGGAGGCTCGCTAAATCTGTAGAATGTGTTTCGATTCTTGCCCAAGAGTTTGAAATTCCTTTCGTGAGTGGCAAGGATTCCCTAAAAAACAATTCTAAAGAATTTTTCTGTCCAGAAACTGTGGTTGTTTCAGTCGGAGCCTCGGTAAAATCACTGGGGGCCCTGCCTGTTTCGCATTTTTCACAGTCAAATGATGTTGTTTTTTGTTTACCGCCTCTAATGCCAACACTTTTTGAAAGTGCGTGGCACCGCGAGGGTGGGATTAGTCAGAACAAATTTGATTCAAATCCTTGGAACGAATTTTGTGCTCCAAGCGTTGTAATCGAAAAGCAATTACGTGCACTTGCCCAGAGGCTCAAACTCCGTTACCAAAAAATTTCAAATGTTTTGCAGAATGGCTTAGTTAAGGCGGCCAAAGACATTTCGGACGGGGGCTTGGCAGTTTCAATTTTTGAAATGGGACTCGGTGAAAAATTAGGATTTTTTTGGGAGAAAAACTTTGAGGAACTTTCTGAGAAAGAAATTTTTTCTGAAGGTCTTGGTGGTTTTGTTTTATGCGTTGATCCCCATTGTGTCTCAAATCTTGTGACTGAGCTGGGGCCTGAAATTCTGCGCCTGGGTGTTGTGATGAGGCCCTTTGAGTGGCGTTGGGGACGGAGCGCTCATTTTATGAACCTTGAAAATTCAAAAAAGGCCTACCTGCAAAAAACCGTCGAGGGTTTTTGGCAATGACTTTAAACAGAGCTTTTGTTTTTAGAGGCGAGGGCATTGAGTGCGAGGAAGAACTTTTTCGGGCTCTTTGCCATTTTAAACACAAAGAATTTTCGAGAATTGATTTTTGGAATTTACCGGCCTTTCGAAAGAATTCTAAAAGTTTTTATGAAGTTCTGAATCCGGGTGATTGGGTATTCTTGCCAGGTGGATTTAGTTTTTCCGATCATTTTGGAAGCGGCAGACTTCTAGCTGATCTTTTAAATCAAACGGACTTTGCACAAAATCTTTTGGCCAAAAAGGCCCATGCCCTTGGAATTTGCAATGGATTTCAAACGTTGGTTTCTCTTGGTGTGTTTGGAAGTGGGGTACAGCTACTATCAAATAGCCCAAGGGGCTTTGTTGATAAGTGGGTTGGACTCAAAACCGTGGGACCCAATGAAATTGAGGAGAAATTTCGATTTGCAGTTAGGCATGGCGAGGGACGCCTCGTGGGTTTGTCTAAACTTGATTCCCTCTCAAAAGTTTTTTTAAAATACGATGATGAAATTTTTACAAATGGATCTGAAGAAGCTGCTGCAGGTGTTGTAAAAATCTTTGAAAACGGATCTCATGTATGGGGGCTTATGCCGCATCCTGAGGTGGCCATGCGAAAACGAGATGATCCCGCCTTTAGGGGGCCCCAGTTTAATCTCAAAAGTCAAAACGAAGTTTGGGCCGAGCCTGGGGATGGACTTAGATTTTTTGAAAAATTGTTTACTAAAACTAAAGGAAATTCATGAAACTTTACGCGTTGATTTCAGTCTCCGACAAAACAGGTGTTGAGTCTTTAGCCTCAGCCTTAAGTTTGAATGGCTATAAACTCCTTGCCACAGGAGGAACTTATAAGTTTTTAAAATCAAAAGAATTCGAAGTTACTGAAGTTTCTGAGTTTACAAAAGAGCCCGAAAAATTTGGCGGACGTCTAAAAACTCTCACTCCAAAAATTTTAGGTGGAATTTTGTACCGCCCAGGGACCGACGATGCTGAATGGGATGAGGACTATCGAATAGGGGCTGTCGTCTGTAATTTTTATCCTTTCGAAGAAAAATCCCAGGATATTTCAAGCCTGTCTGAACTTATCGAGTGGATCGATATCGGCGGGCCCAATATGGTTCGCGCCGCTGCAAAAAACTTTGAGCATGTTTGGGTTTTTACGCGTGCTGAACAGTACTCTCGGTTTATCGCAGCGCCTGAACACGGGTTAGATCTTCGGGCTCGATTTGCTTTGGAGGCCTTTGAAAAAGTGGCCGAATATGGAAATCAGGTTGTTGAAGGCTTTCAACGAGTTCAAATGGGAACTCAAATCTTGGGCCAACTCGAGTCTGGTGGGCGTCTTCGGTACGGAGAAAATCCCCATCAAGCCGCTCGGTTTCATCCCAACAGGCGAATTCAACCTAAATTTTTGGGGGCATGGTCTTTTAACAATGTAAAAGATGCAGATGCAGCTCTTAAATTTGTAAGTGTCTTTAGAGGCCCCGCCGTTGCAGTTGTAAAGCATCAAAATTTATGTGGTGCTGCCGCATCCAAAGACAGCAATAAAAATTTTGAGGTTTTCAATTGGGCCTGGGAGGGAGATCCGGTCTCGCGATTTGGCGGTGTGGTGGCATTGAATTTTGAACCCACGGCCGAGATTCTTGAAGTTTTTGAAAAGAAATTTATTGAAGTTGTACTCCTGCCGCGAAATTCAAAAACCGAAGAGTGGGCAGCCCATTGGGTAAGGCAAAAAGAAAGACTCAAAGTGGGACTTGTTGATTTTGAAGGTGTCAGAGAGGGTGGGGTTCAAAAGGAAATCTGGACTTCTGTTTTAGGAAAACTTGAGCAGGATATTGATCGACCAAGCTGGGTTTTGGACGCTTGTGAATATTCGATTTTGGATGCCGTAGGAGAGTGGTCGGCTGCTTGTTCAAAATCAAATGCTCTCGTTTTATGCGGTGAAAAAGATGGAGTAGGTTTTTTGTGTGGTGGTGGCCAGGGGCAGCCCAATCGCATTGATGCGCTCGAAAAACTCGCATTGCCTCGGGCCCAAGAATTTGCAAAACGTAAAAATTTTTCTCTTGAAAAAATGACGGCCTACAGCGACGGATTTTTCCCATTTGATGATGCCGTAAAAATATTGGCTGCCCAAAAAATTAAACGGGTTGTGCATCCCGGAGGATCTAAGGCCGACATTCAGGTTTCAGAAACAGCAAAGTCCCTAGGTGTTGAGGTTGAGATAAAACCTCCCCGCCATTTTTGGCATTAGGTTTTTTTGGGCGAAAAAATTATGGAAAATAAAAATTACAAAGAATCAGGCGTAGATACCGATGCTGCGGATACTTGGGTTAACTGGATTGCCTCTGAAAATTCTCAAAAAATAAAAGCAGGAGTCAAATTTGAAGGAAAAGTTGTCAGCGGCATTGGTGATTATGCTGCAATCTTTGCTCCACCAAAAAGCAAAGAGTGGATTGCAACAACGTGTGATGGTGTTGGAACCAAAACCCTTTGGTATTCGGAGGGATTGGGGAATCCCGAAGCCATGGCCCAAGATCTGGTTGCAATGAATGTGAATGATTTGCTTTGTGTGGGTGCCACCCCCAGATTGTTTTTAGATTATTTGGCCATAGGCAATAAACAGCTACTTCAACCTACCCACCTGATGGGGAGATTTCTTAAAGGGCTTAAAATTGCCTGTGGGCAAAATGGGATGTTTTTAGTGGGTGGTGAAACTGCCCAGATGCCTGATCTTTACCCCGGAAATCATTTTGATTTGGCCGGATTTGCAGTGGGATGGCTCAAACCCAAAGAGCAATTAAGTATCAATCGAGTAAAGCCCGGTGACGAACTTTGGGGATGGCCTTCGTCGGGCCCGCACTCCAACGGTTTTTCGTGGTTAAGAAAGCTTTTTTCTGAGCAGACGGATCGCGAAATTATTGAAAAACATTTCATGAAACCTACCGAAATCTACACACAGCGATTTTTAGCGGCAAGAAAGAATCTCTCAGGAAAGGATACTCTAAGAGCAGCCTTCCATATTACCGGATCAGGATTTTTGAATTTAGTGAGGGCCGAGCCTAAAGGAGGTAAACGGAAGCTAGGTTTTGACTTAAACCCAGAAATCGAAAGTCAGTTACCTCATTGGGCCTCACTCATAAAAGATCGTTCGGGGGCCAGTTTCAAAGATTTAGCAACCAGCTTTAATTTAGGCTGGGGTTTTATATTGGTACTCAAGAAAGGTACCGGAGCCACCCAGATCAAACAATTGAAAAAACTGGGCCTCACCCAACTCGGAAAGGTTCGTTCGGGGACCGGAATTTCAATAGGCGGCTCGAGTTTAGAATAGAAAACCCTCGACGAGGACGCCTTTTTTGAAATAGGTTTAGGAATCTTTGAAAAAAGGCGTTCGTCAAAAAGACTGAGGGCGGCGCGGCAAGGGTCGGAGGTGTTTATGAGTTCTGTTGTTCAAACTTCTGTTGCTGACTCAAACATTGATTTCAAAAAAAGAAGTCCGCGGGATCTTTTTAATAAGTTTTTGTCTACCGCCCAAGATCAAATGTGGGTTGATTCTTTTGAGTGGCGGCCCTTTGAAGATTTTTCTGAATATCGAAAAAGTATGCAAGCTCGACCCATAAGTCGCACCCATTCCCGCACGCACAAGCGGGCAACCGATGGCACCCTTTGGGTACTTGATGTTGAGGGTTTTGAGGGAGCTTCAATTGGGGTCGACCTTGAATTTATTTGCGAAAGGCCTATTTTAAAAAGACCTGAATGGCTTATTGAAAGACTGGCCTTAAGAAAAAATCCCGGCTCTGCCGGCCTCCTTGAGGAATGGTCGCAACGAGAGGCGGCCTTCAAAGCTCTTTGGCCCAACAACGAAAAGGTGCTTCTCAGTTCTTTTCGCCGCACCGGCCAACATTCACTCGGAGTTGATTTTGTAACGGGCCAGCAAAACATCCAGGTTAAGTCCATTGTAGCTGAAAACTGGATTCTTTCTCTGGCCTGGTGCCTGGATAAGACCTAAAAATTAGGGGCTGTCGCAAAATACTATTATTACCGAGAGGATCTCTTGGCTAAAAAACTAGCTTGCGTTTATATAACAGTACTGTTATATTGGGGCCGTGGAGATAGTTCTTCTTAAGCAAGCAGAACGTGAGTTAAAGGATTTTCCGGCAGAGGTGCGAATAGATGTTCAGTCACTTTTTCAGCGCCTTACGAACGGCGAGTTGCTTACAATGCCTATTTCCAAGCCTCTCAGTTCGATTGCCAAGAATTTGCATGAGTTGAGGCTTTCTTATGAAGGCGGCGAAATTCGCGTGTTCTATGTTATCCGTGTCAAAGACGCTATTTATGTGATTCATGCAGCTCAAAAGAAAAAACAGCAGCTGGATAAAAAAACTAGAGAGCTTTTACTGCAAAGAATGAAACGGGAAGGAATTCTATGAGAGAAGGTTTAAAGAGATACAAAAATGCGACTGCCTTTGGCAAAGCTTTAGGGTTAAGCGACGTTGATATGCAGCTTTCATTAGAAAAAACCAAGCTTATTAAAAAACTTAAAGAAACTCGTGAATCTCGAGGTATGTCACAAGCCGCTTTAGCAAAAATTTTAAAAAGCCAACAGCCTGCAATTGCACGCATGGAGTCTGGCCTTGTCAGTCAAGTAAGCATGGATTTTTTATTAAAAGTGGCTCTTATCTTAGGTGTATCGGTCAATATTACTTCGAAAAAAGCGGCTTAAGCAAAATGAATAATCAAATTGTTTTAACCGGGTGCACGGGGTTTCTGGGTTCTGATGTTTTTGCGAAATTGATTGTAAACGGAATCAAGTTAGAAAATATTATCCTTTTAGGGCGAAAAAAACCACAGTCTGAAAAAAGTTTACTAGGCCTAAGGGTCAAAGAAAATGGACTCTCGCCTGGAGCCCTTCTCGATAAACTAGAATTTATTGAGCTTGATTTTGAAAATGAAAAATCTTTTCAACAAGGACTCCAAGCTAAACTTAAACCTCGACTAAAACCCGGATTTACGATGGTCCACATGGCAGCAATGATTTCCACGCCAAAGGACGCAAATGTAGAATCTCAAACTCGGGCCAATGTCGGTGTTACTGAGGATCTTTTTAATTTTTGCTCTGAAACTCAAGCAGGGCGTTTTGTTTTTACAAGCAGTGTTGTGGCCTGGGGTGGAGAGGCTAAGCCTGGTATTCGAAGTGAAAAAGATTTTGTTCATTTCAATCCCCTGTGTTGGACTCTTCCCTATTTTTCTACCAAGCGGACCGCGCACGAAAAGGTTTTAGACTTGGCTCGCAAGTCGGGAATTCCCACCCATCTGCTGTGTCCGGGAATTATTCACGGCACTCTAGATTACCAAAAAACTTCCAGAAAATTTTTGAAGCTTTTGACTGAGGGCCGTTTGCCAGCGATCCCCCCAGGTGGTGGAAATCTCGTGGGCTTAGACCGGGTTACCCAAAGTGTATTGGATTCTATTTCTAAGCCCCTTGCCACGGCCGAGAAACCTTTTGTTCAACTTGTTGTGGACGAGAATTTGAGCTTTCGAGAGTATTTTCAGAAATACCTGGAAGCGTGGGGCCACGTGACAGGCAAGAAGACTCCGCCCATGCCTCGTTTTGTTCCGCCAAGGGCCTTAAGCTTAGGAGTGGGACGGGTGATGGGTATTTTGGGTAAGGTTATGGGTAAACATTTTTCATTGGGAGAGGCCCTTGTTCCTGGATCCCTGTTTTTGTATTTCCAAAGTGAACACCCCCTACCTCCAACACGCGGCGTTGCAATGTCATTGGAAGACTCCGTCCGTTCAGAGAAAGAAAGCCTAAACTCTTAAAAAAAAAAGACTTTAGGCCGATAAAGAATCTGTGACACTCACAGATCTCTATGCACGTTCAGTACGATTTCGTTCGTCTACCTTTTTTCTATTAGGAATTTTTTCAGGCTGGTGCGTATTTAATCTTCAGGCGGTTTCACTTGTGGGGCTTTTGCAGGTTGCAGGAATCAAACTTCTGCCCACGGTTATGATTTTTCAGGCGCTCAGTTCGTGGATGTTATTGAGACTTTGGGGCAACGCCGCGATAGATTCATCGCGAGGTTATTTTCTGACGGCGCTCGTAGTGGGACTCAGCGTTTCAGTGGTTTCTCATGTGCCCGTTTTTCAAGAAAATCTACCGCTGATTTTAGATCGAGCTTGGTCTTCTCCTCGAGTCCTTTTGTATTGCCTGCTGTTTATTTTAAGTCAGCTGGCCATTGCTGCAATTCGCTTGGGAATTCACGTGACATTTTCGAAGCAAATGTCTGTTTTGCGAAATCCCCAAGTCTCCACACAGCTTGCAATTTCTGAAGAATTTGGTTTTTTCTTAGGTGTTCTTGCGTTGATGGTTTTTCCTCAAAGCGACGGGACCGCAGTGGTCCTTTTGAATCTGTTTCCATTTTTATTGGCGCTCGTTCTTTTTTCCTGGCTACGAACAGTGGGCGAAGCTTCGCGTAACCGATTTTTAGATGAAAGACATTTTCTTGAGAAACTCAAAAACATGACCCGCTCCCTCAATCCTTTCTCTAAGGATTCCGGGGTGTCGCTGCTCGATTCCGAAAGAAAACCCCCTTACTTTTATTCTCTTGTCGGGATTTTTATGATCGTTGCTACTCTCAAATCCCTCCAGTGGTTTGGTATGGCATGGGGCTTAAGTGAGGCTTCAAAAAACAATGACCCCATGGTCTTCATTTTTGCGAGAATGAGTTTGGTTCAATCGATTTTAACCTTAACGATTCTGGTTGCTTCATTTAGATTTTCCTCGCGCATACCCACCTGGGGGGTAGGGTTTAAGGCGCTATTTGGCGCTCAAGGACTTGTGGCGAGTTTACTAGCAGTTTATCCGGCTCCCTATGCGCTTATGAGTGCAGAAATTTTTAGAAAAGTTTTGGAGCACGGTTTCTTTGGTCGCTCACTCCAGTTGCTGACTTCGACCTTGCCCGAGAATGACCGTCTCGAAATGAGACACGTTCTTGAGCGTTGGGGCACCACAGTCGGAACAGCGGTGGTGGGTTTTTCGGCTTTGCTTGTTATGGAGGGAAGTCTTCCGCTCAGTTTATTGTTTTTTATAGCGGTGGGTTTGGCATTTTGGGGAATCCAACTTCGTAAAAAGTTGTTTTCAATTTTAACGGATATTCATTTGGCCCAACTTTCTGAACCTAATGCAAGTTCAGTTATTCAGGCCTGCTATGTACTTGCCAATCCAGAATGTCGACGCCACCATGCCGCACTCACCGTGCTTTTAGAAAAAGCCCCCCGACCTGCAATTACTAAAAGCGCATTGCTCGCCTTGGGTCGCATGCAGCATCCCGGCGGAATCCCCTCTATCAAAAATTATCTCCATAGCAATCGTGAGGACATTCAGGTTTCGGCCATCAAAGCTCTACAATATTTTTCGGGCCACGAAATAAATTTGCAGCTCCTTAAAACGCTTCGAGACCTTTTACGTTCTGATTTGGTTATTCGAGCAAGTGTTGTCAAAACCCTCACCGAGCAGCTGGGCTTTCTTGCAATCCCCTATTTGCTTGAGGTGATTGAAACCAATACGAATTCGCGGGTGATTGGCAACACCGTTGAAATTTTGGGTGATATTGCAAAAAAATATGATGATGAAGATTTGCTGACTTACATATCACGATATCTCGAACCAAGTTCTCCACGAAGGGCGCGAGCAAATGCGACTTTGTATCTCTACGGATCTCAAATGTATGGAGAAAAGGCTCAAGAGTGCTTTGATCGATTTATGTCCTCGAGTGAATTCAAAGACACGAGGTCTTTTGCCTTTATAGCGGGAGTTTTGGGTCTTAAAGGTCACGAAAATTTTATTTTTCAAAAAAGTCGCGAGCATAACCATCGGGACAATGTTCTTTTGACTTCTCTTCATCGTCTAAAAAATCCTGGGGCTCCCTTGCTTCTGTCGAGATTGGTCATGGATGCTGACGGCGAGTTGTCTTTAGATACTTTGGTAAAAATCTCGACCCTGAGCTTAAATCAAAGGGCTCAAATATTTTTTGAAATATTAGAAACCGGGCCCGATGCCTTGGGCTTGCTCTTTGATCGTATGCGACTTTCTCAACGAGATTTCGATGCAGATCGCGAGCTTATTCGCCTTGAAGCCCGCAGACTCGGAATTCCCTTGCCGGACGAGGGCGGAGTGAATATCCCCTCGGCGGCGTAACAAAGCTCGATTCCTTAAAAAATCTTAAAAATATCATTAACTTAAGCCCTGTTGGCGCTCCTTAATACCAGTGCTATAAACATAACCTTGGTTCGGGGAGTTGTACGTGTTTTAAGGGGAGGGCCTTAGATCATTATGAAACAAAACTTACGGCACCGTTTGTGGGTTCTAGTGATTTCGGGGCTCAATTTTCCTGCTTGGTCTATTACAGTGACTGAGACTCTTCCTAAAGGAGTCCGTGGTGCTGCCTTGGTTTATGTCGAAAGTGCGCGGGTTGATTCAACATTCAACCCAACCGGAAAAGTTGAACTTCTTTCTCAGCCCTTAAATCGGACTTTGAGCTTCGATCAGCTAGCTCAGTATTCCCCTCAGCTCGCAACACTTAAAAAAATGCTCGAGAGTTTTGGCCCTTTTGGACTTTCGGAAGGCGTCATAAGTGCTGAACTCAAGCTTGACCTTAAGATTCAAGAAAGTCGAAGGGTAGGGGCTTTGGTTTGGGCTTTGTCCGATGACATCATGTTGGGAGTTATGATTCCTGTAGTTTCCAGAAATACTGAAAGTGTTTTTTCTTCAAACGTGAATCGAGACTCAAGTCGTATTCGGCAGGCCTTAGGCATCCTCCCCAAATCCCTAGCTGGGGAGTTGGACAAATTGGACCAAGAGCCACTTGAACCTGTTTTCTTGAAAGCCATTTTTGACGACAACGGATATCAGCGACCCAAGTCCTTTGATCGTGTGGGTTTGGGCGATGTCGAAATTGAAAGTCGTGTACGCTATTTTCGCAGTGAAAATCTGAATTTACAATTTCGATTGGGGGCTGAACTGCCTACGGCAAATCATCAGCCCGATATCCGCAATCTTTTTGACAGAGGTTTGGGATCGGGGGCTTATGGTTTTAAAGCGGGCACTTATCATGATGTTCGAATTGTTCCAGGTGTTTTTTCGTTTAACTCAGCGTTTTTGGGAACCCTTTACACTTCGAATTTTGAAACCCGCGGAATCAAACGAACTTCCGACCAATTTTTGCCAAATCTAACGGATCCCTATCAAATTGAAAGGGTTAAAAAACAAACCTCACCAAAAATTCGTGCAGATGCCGGTTTTATGGTCGAGTTTTGGAGAGGGGCTTGGGCACTTTCGTCGACTTATGTTTTTGAAGGTCGAGGAAATGATCGTTACAAGGGGGCTCGGGATCTCGATTATGGCTCGCTCTCGGTGAATTCCTGGAGTCGACTCCACGGCATTGAATCCTCGCTGGAGCTCTCGTCAGTTCCTTCATTCGTTGAAAAAAAAGCTCCCTTACCTGGAAAACTCACACTTACGTGGTTCCAGCCAATCGGGGGAAAAAACGTAGCTCTCGCCCCTTACGGGAGGCTTGATGTTCTTCTTCTTTTTTAAAACCCTATCCCTGGTTCTAGCGTTGAGCCTTTCGAGCTGTTCCAAAATCTTTGAAAGAGTTGGAGGGGGTAAAAAAGTCGCCGCGCCTGAAACTGAGGGCGTGGATAAGCTTGTTCCTGCAGAAGAAATTCCAGAAGCGCAACCGACCTCAGAATACCTCAGTCATGTTTTTGGATTGAGTTCGGCAGACACCACGATGGGAGCCTGCGAGTATTTAAATACTCAAAAATCCCTAGACGATGGCAAACCAAGATTCCGTTTGTTTGAAAGTGTAGATAATGATCCCAAGGTTTTTCCTAAGCGTTCCCAAACAAACAGCGACCGAGTTGATATTCGATTTTCGGGACGAGTGGATATATCGGCAAACCCTCTTTATCAAATGGGGCTTTTTTCAGAAGCCATTCCTAACAAAGCTCAAATTATCGCACTTCTTGATTCAGAAAATTTAAAAGAGGATGAAAGGCTGCGATTAGAATCAAAATTTCCAAAACTAGCGGCCTACCTTAAAGAAAATCGAAAAACTGTAAAATTTTTCCTAAATAACATCAGTTCAGTAGGTACATTTTACCAGGGTCGAAACACGATTTTAGAAAATTATGTTATCGGAGTTGTTTTCAAAGGAATTTTTGATGTTCCTCAAAAGTCTCGCCTGATGCAAGACACTTTGCCTCAAATTCTAATTCAAAGGGGCCAACCGAGTATTCTTGAAGGTCCCTTGCTAAAGGATTTACCCGCGGGACAAAAATTGCCTTTAGAGATGGCAGCCGATATTAAAAAACGGTCTACTGAAATCCTGAATGTCTATTCTCAGTCGATCAAGTTATTTGAGGGTGACACTTGGTCTGAGTTTTCTGGCGGAATGGAGAAATCTGTAAATTCCGCCCTCAAAGGTATTGTTTCAGAGGATCCCAAAGAGTGGGCCTGTTCTAACATTCTTTTCCAAAGGGGCCTGGGTCAGATTTTAAGGATGCAGGGGTTAGATCAACCTGCAATGATACATTTTAAGGGCGAATTTGGGTGGAGTTCGTCGTTGCCTCAAGTTCCCAAATTACTAGCAGCCATGGATTCTAGTGAGATTAGAGTTTGCCCACGTCCGGGCGCCCTGTTTTTTGAGGGAACCCGAGTTAATTTAACTGAGGGTCGACTCTTGGGACCTGCCACGGGCTACACTCTTTCAAAAACTTTACCCAACGAAGTTGATTGCCGTGAAACCGAAGCCGTCGCAAAACAAAATCCCCCAGCCGAAAAAGAAGCATTGTTTCAGGCCGGGCAGCCTGAACTTTCTTTGGAATACAAAAATCAGTTAGCTGAAAAATTTTCCTCTCCCGAGCGCGGAACACTTTCAGATTGGTCGTCGATGCTTTCAGGTTTGGCTCATTACATTACGGCATTTAATCCACAGGCCTCTTGGTGGGTGGATTCAGAGGGTAAAGCCCTTCGGCCATATCCCATGGTCGATTTTTCAGATTTTTCTAAGCTCAGTGGTTCCGGTGGGAGTTTGCCGGGCGAGGTTCACGGACTTGTTGCGGGTTTTGTAAAACTTTCAGGGGCGGCTTTACGCAAGCATCTTGTTGTTCTATCGGCCGAAAAAAATGTTGTTATCCCAGACCCTATCCTTGATGATTGGCCAACCAACATCAAAGACGTTTTTGAGAAAGTAAAAAAAGGCCTCTTAATAAGATTTTCAGAAGAGCCCTTTGTTTCGGGTAAAACTCAAATTTTAGTAACTCGGGCAAATGTCGCTGTGACCCTTGCCGAAACCCTTTTGAAACTGCAACCCGAGCTCGACGCTCTCTCGGAGTGGGACAGTCTGCTCATGGGAAATCCCGATCAAAATTCTGAAGAAAGAAAACGGGCTGAGAAATTTTTTAAATTGGCCTTCCGTGGCTCTAAAGACGTAAGCAGTTTTTTTCAAACCATCTATAATGAAATAGACACCTATGTTGAAGAAATTAAGTTTAGCTTGGGTTTTTTGTTGTCCCAGTTGGCTGTAAAAAATTCCGAAGGCCAATACACCTGTGCCGAAAGTCTGCAAACGGATTTATTGTCGCCTGAAAAAACCGAAACCAAGGTCGGATTTTGTAGTGCCGACACCCACCAGCGGTGGAAAAATTTAATGGTTCATTTTGGACGGCATTTTCAATCGCCCTTATTCTTTCACTTAGGAACCAAGTAAATGAAGTTTATATGGGGACTATTTTTGTTTCTAACTTGTTTTGTTTCTGTTTCAGGCGCCGCAACCTTAAGGGCACGAAACAAAGTTAATTTTTTTTGGGAGGAGGCTTCAGAATCCTCTAAACTCATTGGGAGAATTCCAAAGTCGGCAGAGGTTCAAGGGGTCCCCGGTTTTGAGGCTGGCGAGGGCGAGTTTTTTCGAGTTTTTGCCAATAATTCAAAAGGAAAAACAGTCGTAGGTTTTGTAAAAAAAGAGGACTTTGAAATTGTTGAAATCGCTCAGCCCCATGAAGAAAATTCTCAACAAGTAGGAAAATGGGGTCTTGGTTTTGGGCTATCAGGCTCATCAAGTGGTGGGGCCACCCAGTTTATTGTTGGAGTCGAAGGGCGCTATCTCTGGAATCCGGTATTTGAAAATTCTTTGGCCCTTGATTTGGGTTTTGGCGGAGGAACAGTTACAGCGGGTTCAAGGTTTTTAAACAGACTTTATTTACCCACAAAACCCTTTAAACCTTATGTTCAAGGTGGGATTGGGTTTTTCAATCTGGCGAGTATACCCGAATCAGGGGCTTGGATTGCGGGTCTGGGTGTTCAAGTTTTGCGCCGTGGAGGAGCTTTTTTTGAAATCGGCGCGGACTACTATGTTCGGCGTCCTTTTGATGGGTCAGTTGTAAACACGATTGTGTTTGGCGGATCCAGCGGTTTTAGATTTTAGGTTACCAAAAGCATGCAATTTAAACTTCTACTGGCTTTGGGTTTGGCCCTACGCCTTCTAACTGCCGTTTTTAGCGAAGGTTACTGGCATCCTGATGAATATTTTCAAATTTTTGAACCCCTTCATTTTTTAAGGGGCCATTCATTAGAATTGCCTTGGGAGTGGCAGGCCCAAATAAGGCCACTCCTTCAGGTAAATATCTACAGGGTACTTTTGTGGCCTTTTGAATCCATTTTAAATCCCTTTAATCAAATTTTATTTACCCGAATGGCTATGGGGATGGCTTCGGCCGGAGCCTTTTTGTTTTGGGCGGTTTCTGCGCGCAGTTCGGGCTTTCTAAACCAAAAAAATTTTGAACGAGTGCTTTTTTATTGGGCCTTTTTGGGTTTTTTGCCTTTTTTAGCGGTTCGTACATCATCAGAAACTGCTGGAGCTATTTTGTTTTTTTTAAGTTTCGGGTTTTGGGAAAAATTAAAATTAAATCCCAAAAGATTCACTTCACTGAGTTTTGGTTTTTTGGTCGCACTTTGCTTTTATCTGCGTTTTCAAATGGGCTTTGCCTTTTTAGGTTTAGGACTTTGGATTCTTATTTACAGGCCAAAAATCCTAAAAGACCACGGACTTCAAATGGCCACAGGGTTTTCAATTGGATTTTTTTTAGGCTTACTCAGTGACAGGATTGGATATGGGAACTGGGTTTTCAGCCCGTGGAATTATTTTAAGGCCAATATTCTCGAGGGCGCTGCTTCTCATTTTGGAGTTGAACCCCTATGGGGATACGTGAGAATGGTCGTCACTCAGTATTTTCCATGGATTCTATTTTTGTTTGGAAGCTGGCTGCTATTTTTGAAAAACAAATTTAAATCAGAAATATCATTTCTCACGCTCGCTTTTTTTGTGGCACACAGTTTGGTGGGACATAAAGAGTTTAGGTTTATTTCGTTTATTTTTTGGTTTTCGCCTTTGTTTTTGGCCCATTTGGAGGGCACTTTAGCAACAACTTGGCCTGTGCTTTGGCGATGGACCTTTAGAATAGGAATGAGCCTTTCTACGGTCTACCTCTTGGTCGGTTTTTTCCCAATCAGATCGGAAATGGGTTTTTATCGGCAGTTTGTGAACCGGGTTCCAAGTGGTTCAAGAATTGAAGTAGCCGAAGGCACTGAAATCCCCTTTAGGGCCCACGGATTAGCCCTAAATTTTTTGGGCTATAAAGGATTTCAGTTTATAGTTTCAGATGGTGCCGGCAAGCCCGAAAGTCATTACTCTTTCTCAAAAATTCATTTAAAAACGGAACACTGCAAGCTTTTGTTAGTTAAAAACGAAGTTCCAAATCTTCCCTTTGATTTAGACGAACTGATCATAAACGGCGGAAAAATTAAGCAGGGATTTCTGTATGAGTGCAATAACTCGCAGTCATACAAAGCGCAGTGACGGGCTTCAAAAAAAAGATAGCTTAAAAGAGGTCTCTAACACTTCGAAATTTTGACGATTTCGAGTTCAACGATTCCTGCGGGGCGGCTAAGGGTAAACAAATCCCCTTTGGTCTTTCCCAATAGGGCTTTGCCAAGGGGGGATGAATACGTAATGCGGCCTCGTGCAGGGTCAATTTCATCTTCACCCACAATTTGATAAGTAGCCACCTTGTCGTCTTCATCTTTAACGGTGACCGAACATCCAAAGGAAACTCGATCTGTGCTTACCTTTTGGGGATCAACGACTTCGACATCATCAAGACGTTTTTGCAAAAACATAAGTCTTCGGTCGATTTCGCGAAGGCGACGTTTGCCATAAATATACTCGGCATTTTCTGAGCGATCACCCATGGCTGCCGCTTCTGAAACAGCTTTTACAGTGGCAGGTCGCTCAACGTCTAAAAGTTGGGCGAGTTCAGATCTTAAACGGTTGAACCCCTCAGGAGTTAAATAATTTTTCGCCACAAATTGTTAGCTTTCAGCTTTGGCCAGAAGTTCGGCAAAAGCGGTGCCCTTTTGTGCCAAAATCTTTGGATTACCTGATTCAATCAGTTCGCCGCCTTTAAAAACGAAAATGCGATTACACATATTTAAAGTCGAAAGTCTGTGCGCAATAATAAAACAGGTTCTGTTTTTCATGACTTGCTCAACGGCTTTGTGAACCTTTTCTTCAAGTTCAGAATCCATATTGGCCGTGGCCTCGTCGAGAATTAAAATTCCAGGATCTCTGAGGAGCACCCGAGTAAGAGCAAAAAGTTGCCGCTCACCAATACTTAAATTGACCCCTTGTTCTAAAATTTCCCCATCAAGTCCCAGGCCTCGTCTTTTCAAAATCTCATCCAACCCTGTTAATGAACAAGCTTGTTCAATCTGAGCATCACTAAAGTGGCCCGAGAGTTTTAAATTTTCTCTAAGGGTGCCTTTAAAGGTTACAAAATCTTGCGAGACATAACCCATTTGCGATCTCAAAAGTTCGCGGTCAAAATCTCTAAGATCAATACCACCAATGCTAATTTCACCCTTTTGAAATTCATAAAGGCGAGAGAGCAAGGCAAGGGTACTTGTTTTTCCGCTACCTGTTCTTCCAGCAAGACCGATTTTTTCTCCGGGCTCGACCTTAAAGTTCAAATTCTTAAGTGCCCAATTTTCGGTTTTAGGAAAATAAGAAAAATAAATATCTTTAAACTCAATGGCACCTTGATGAAGGGCTTTTATCTGTTGAGTTGGGCTCGCTGGAGTTCGCGGGCTTGGGCCCGCAGAAAAAATTTCGCCTTCTGTGGGTTCGCGTAAAAAATACATCACCCGTTCGGCATTAATAAAAGCTGTTTGTACCATGTGAATTTCTTGAGCTAGCGAAATGATGGGGCGCGAGAATCTTTCACTGTAACGAACAAAAGTAACAAAAATCCCTAGCCCAAGAGTCCCCGCAAGAA
>CAXNEW010000020.1:0-26255 GCA_964201665.1 Bdellovibrionota bacterium | reverse complement strand
CACTGTGGAGCAGCTCGAAAGAGCCCGACATTTGGGCATTATTTCAAGTTTTGAGCCCAATGTTTTTTATAAAAATTTTGATTTTTCCGGAGTTCCGACCCCATCTGATCAAAGTTTGTCCCCCTGGCTCGGAGAAATTTTGGGCCTCGATGAAATCGACGCCTCCGAAGATCTAACGGCCTCAGGAAATGATGTCATCGTTGCCGTAATTGATACCGGCGCAGCTCACACTCACGAATATTTGAGTACGGCTTTGGCCATAAACTCCGCCGAGCTTAGCGGCACCGCAAACGTCGACGACGACAACAACGGGTACATAGATGATGTTTATGGAGGGAATTCAATTACTAAAAACGGAAACATTTCCGAAGTCGGAACCGATCATGGAACACACGTTTCGGGCCTTGTGAAAGCCGTAAGAGATCAGGCTTCAGTAAATTTTAGCCAAGCTCGAAATGTAAAAATTCTTCCCATTCGATTTATTGATTCATCTGGAGCGGGATCAACCGTCGGTGCCTTAGACGCAATTGACTATGCCATTCGGCGAGGATCGAAAGTCATAAATGCAAGTTGGGGTGCCGGTGGTGAAGGTGCATTTTCGCAGGCCCTCTACAATGCCATGGTTCAAGCTTATGAAACCTACGACATAATCTCGCTGGTTGCCGCGGGAAATGCAGAAGGTGCTCAAGCCAACAACAACGATACCTATCCCTATTTCCCCGCGAGCTTTAGAATTCCAGGTCAAATCACAGTATCTTCAGTTACCCCACAATTTAGTTTTTCTGGAATCGGGGCCAATACAATTTTGAGTCGTATAGTTTTTTCTGATTTCTCAAACTACGGCGCAAATTCAGTTCAAATTGCGGCTCCCGGAAGTTATCGAAACGCTTATTTCGAAGAGTACGGAGTCTATAGCGCAAACGCCGCTTTTTCGGGTAACACCAATCTTTTTGTCAGAAAAAAGGGAACCTCAATGGCGGCCCCCGTTGTTGCTGGGATTGCCGGAGTAATTCGCGCAATCAATCCTTCATTGACTGCTTATGAAACTCGAAAAGTTATCTTAGAAACCGCGACGGCCTCAGATATAACCAACAATCGTGTTTCCTCAGGTGCAATTGCAAATGCTGCGGCGGCTTTTGCTCGTGCCCAAACAGAAATCACGACCGGTGAAAATCCTGCAGCAAGCGGAGCTGCATATGAAATTTATTCAGAAACCGATACAAGCTCATCAGGGGGAGAGCGTGCTCCGGCAAGTCAGCCCAGTGGCGGTTGCGGATTTGCTTCTTCGCTTGAAACACATGACTCCAACGGAGACGGGCCCTTTGGCGGAAATTCGATCCTTTTGTTTTCGACGCTTTATGCTGTGTTTGCGCTCTTACATAGTGGCAAATTTAGGCGCCTATGCAGACGATTGGTTAAATTGCGCTAGCAGAGTATATCCCTAGTCCTAAATGATAGAAGAAATTCTCAGCAGATTTTCTGAAGGCGGAGGCTTTGCTCTTTGGCTTCCCTTTGGGACTCTTTTGCTATGTGGATTAGGTTTACCCGTTCCAGAAGACATTGTTCTCGTCGCCGCCGGCTTTTTAGGCGCTAAAGCAGGTTACTCTTTTGGTTATGTAGCAACAGTTATGTACTTTGGAATTCTGGTCGGCGACACGGCGACTTTTTTTCTGGGTCGCTATTTTGGGCGTGGAGTGATGAACAGCCGGTGGGGGAAACTCGTATTCAATGCCGATCGAATCAGTCGAGCCGAGGCGCGCTTTTTAAAATCAGGTTCCTGGGTAATTTTTGTGGGCCGATTTTTGCCGGGTCTTAGGGCTGCTATCTTTTTTTCAGGCGGGTTACTGAAGTTTTCAGTATGGAAGTTCTGGCTCATGGATGGGTTGGCGGCTATCATTAGCGCTCCCGTTTTTGTATGGATTGGCGAATTTGTTTGGAAAAAATACGGTGAGGACGTCAGCCGACTCGAGGCCACCATTGGGCAGACTAAAATCTATTTAGGCATCGTTATTGTTATGTTGGTAGCAGGCTATTTTAGCTACCGATTTTTTCAAAATCGCAAAATCCTAACCCAAAAATAAGGTTTTCATGAAAAATGTTTTTAAAAAATTTCTTCTGCAAGTTTTGGCTCACTCGTTCTTTTTTGTCACCCTAAAAGGCAGTGCCAACGAGCTTCGAATTCTGACTTATGATTCCATGGTGGGGTCGGGAAGTTTGGGCGAAGCCATAGAGGCGGAGTTTAAAAAACAATGTATGACATGCACGGTGAAATTTTTAACCACAAAAGATTTGTGGAGCCTTTTTCAAAAAATCAAAAAGGATCTTTCAAAAGAAAACTCTAAAGTTGATTACCACGGGGTTTTGGGAATTTCTGAAGCTGAGTTGAATTGGGCCAAAGACAAAGGATGGCTTGAGAACGGACGTGCCTTTGAATGGAGCCCGTTTGCAATTCTCTACGATTCAAAAAAAATTACTGAAAAAGACCTACCCAAAAAATGGGATGAATTTCCAAAAAAATTGAAGGGAAAATTTTTGGCACAAGACCCCAGGCTTTCACAAGTTGGACTGGGCTGGCTTGAGTTTGTTTTTGAAAAAAACCAACTTTCGGTTGATTCCGTAAAAACGTTGCGCCCCCGTTATTTTCCTTCGTGGAGTAGCTCTTATGAGTCGTTTTTGAAGGGAATTGGCGGTGCCATTTGGACCTACAGAACAAGCGCGTTTTATCACGAGTGCAATGATGGGCCCGAAATCAACCAAAAAATTAAAGTCATGCAGTTTGATGATGTGAGTTTTCCGGCCCAGATAAACTATTTTTCTCAGATAAATGAAAAATGGTTAAGCAATCCCGCCACAAATTTAACCGCATTTGAGGATCTCCTCATGGGTCAAAAAATTCAAAACTTAATTCTTACTAAAAATTGGATGCTGCCTGTTAATCCCAGTGTTGAGTGGCCAGACTGCGTGACGCGTTCGAAGTGGTTTTCGCCAGACTTAAAAAAAATTCCTGAAGCTCAAAAACGCTGGGACGAGCAAGCTTTCAAGAAGGCTTTAGACATTTGGAGTGCTCTATAGAAGACCTCGGTATCAATTTTTGGAGAGTTTTTTTAGAGTCCTTTGCTTGGGCCACTCTTCAGGGTTTTTTATCTACTTTTTTTTCTTTAATTTTAGGTGGCGCACTGGGTTTGGCGCTTAGCTTTTCGCAGTTTAAACTTTTCTCTAAAAGCTTTTTAGCGGTTCAATTTTTGGGCGATTTGTTTTTCACTTTACCTGGAGTGGTTTCTTCATTTCTTTTTATTGTTTTGTTTGAGGGTGTTTTTCCAGGACTCACCCAGGGCCTCGAGAGTGTGATCGGATGCCATGTTTTGTTTTCAATTTTTTGGGTTGCATCCAATCTTTCCTTTAAGATGCGAACTTGGATAAATGCTGGCGGAAAGGCCGAAGTTGAAGCCCAAGCCGTCATGGGCGGCGGAAAGTTTTTTGATATTTTTGTAGTAGGCCCTGTGGGTAGAAAAATTTTGCGCGAGTCGCGGAGTCTTGCGCCCTATTTGTTTGTGGTTTTTTTTACATCTTTTTCTACGGTTTTGATTTTGGGGGGCGGACCTAGAAATTCTACGCCAGAGGTCATGCTTTTTTATTCGCTTCTTCATGATTTTGGGAGCCTCAGAACATGGGTGTGGATTTTAAGTGTTTTTATGATGAGCTGGTTGCTGGGCGGGATTTTAAAAAATATGGGGCTCGAAAGTAAAGACTCGTTAATCGGGCTAGCAGGTGGGGCTGAAAAAAGTCAGGCAACTGAAAATTATTTGTGGGGACCGTGGCTCGCGTCTTTGCAGAAAAACTGCTCAATTTTTGTTCAAAGTTTTATTCTGATTTTTGTTTGTTTTCTGAGCTGGGGATTTTTTAAATTTTTAAGTTTTGATTTTTCAAAAGTTGATTTGGGCGAGGCGCGGGCGGCATTCCTTGGAAGTTTTTCATTTGTAGGTTGTGTGGCACTTTGGATACTGTTTTTTTCGAGCTTTTTTATGCTGCCGCTTCGGCCCTTGAGATCAGCTTTAAATCGCTTTTGGCTTTTGGGTTCGGGTTGGTATGCTGCTTTTTTTTTAACAATAGGCTGGGGGACTCGTTTGCAGACTCCATTTGAAAAATTCTTTGTGGGATCTTTAATTTTTTCCATTTCGCTTTTGCCCTTAATTTCGCGCTGGGTGCGACCTCTTGAAGAAATTCTTACGCGCTCTGAGGTAGAGGCTGCAAAAGTTTTAGGGGCAAATAGAAAAAATTTAATTTTTGATTTCGTTTTGCCTCGGATGCTGCCGTTCTGGGGGCGAATCGTGGTTTTAGGTTGCCTCATGGCCTTGGGCGATTTGGCTCTAAGCACTCTTTTTTTAGGCGACACTGAAACCCTGACAACATGGGGTCGAAGACTTTCGCAGCGCTATAATTTTTCGGGAATGAGTCTTGTGGCCACCGGACTTTTTGGCCTTAGCTTTTTAGGTTTTGCTGTTTCGCGAATTTTCTATAGGAAAAATATGAATGCTTAAGTTTGAAAATTTGATTTTTGGTGTTCCAGGAAAAGGGAAAATTTTAGTCAATGGCATCATTGGCAACCAAGAGTGCGTGGTTTTAACGGGCCCAACGGGATGCGGAAAAACGACCCTGCTTCGAGTGATTGCCGGGCTCGAGGCCCCCGAATCGGGATCGATTTTTTTTGGAGAAAAAAAACTTACCGGCCTGCCGCCCCAAGAGATTAAAGCGGGCCTTGTCTTTCAAGATTCGGGTCTTTGGCCAGATCTCAACATCAAAAAAAATCTGAGCTATGGATTCAAGTTTCATTTCAGTTTGTCGCGTTTGGAACCTACCCTTGTAGAAGAAAAAATTCAGAAAGCGGCACAGTTTTGGGGAATCGAAAAACTTCTTGAAAGATTTCCATCAAACTTAAGTGGCGGAGAGAAACAAAGCGTAGCTTTTGTGAGAACCCTGCTGATAGATCCGCCGTTTTTTTTATTGGATGAGTCTTGGTCGGCTCTTGATTTAGAAATGCGCCAAAAATTTTTGGCCCAATTTAAAAATTTTTTGAATGAAAAACCAAAACCCACCCTTTGGGTGAGTCACCATTCCGAAGATTTAACAAATATTGCGACTCGCATTGTGGCGTGGGATGTTAGGCAGCAATGCATTTCCTTTTAGGACATAGGCTTTTAACTTTTTCGTTTCTTTTGAGTTTTGTGCTGTCAGGGTGCACGCAGAGGCCAAGTTCACAGGTCACAAAGTCACGTTTGCCACCACCGGGTTTTGAAAGATTGCCGCAAATCCTTATTTTAGGCAGACCGGAGAACATGAATCATGGATGGAAGCCTGACGTGGTTAAGCAAGTCCTAAAGTTACCCTCCAGAGAGTGGCTTGAGTCGACTACAGGTTTCCGCATCGAGGGCTTAGACGAAGATCCCAAAAACTGGTCAAAGGAAACAGCGATTGAAAAATTGCGGACATGGAATGCTCGCCCCTTTGACCTATGGATTGTTTTTGATCGCGAGCTGATGTCGACAATGCTTTTTGACATAGATTTACCACTCCAAACAGGGCGCCGAATTTTGTTTTCAAAAACCCACTTCCAAGACGTTCCACCGAACGTCAAGTTGGTCAATTTGGACCAAGCCCTTAAAAATAAAAATGCTAAAAAAATTGAAACCTTTGAATTTGACCTTCGATCTTTGAGCGAGGTTTTTGGTGGCCTTTTAGAAAATCAAAATATTTCAGAAATCTCGCCCCCGGGGCTGCGGCTTAAACTCGATGAATTGTATTTGGGTCCCTTAGGTTTTTCTGAAAATATTAGCCCGAGCAAAAGAGTTCATCTCGGTATTTCATGGTCAAGTTGGCTAGAGAAAGTTGTGGGTTCCAGGGTTGAAATTCTGGGGCCAGAAACCAGTCGGGTAAGTTTTTATAACTCCACCATGAAAATGGAACTCAATGCCAATTCCTTTAAACGCGACCCCGAGTGGGATAAGAAATTTTCAACCTGGCAAACACAGGTGAATCTAAGGTTTTTGAGGAATCTGCCATGAGTAAAACACCACTTGTTTTTGTCCATGGTTTTTTGGGCTCCGCGCTGAACTGGGGCCCGATCTTAATTCGTTTAGAGAAATCTAAGGAGTTTTTAGAATTGGGTCTTAAGCCCATCGCCCTCGACATGTTGGGCCACGGGCAAAGATCGCAAATCCCCGCAGATAAAAATTTAAGAGTTGAAGACCTGGGAAGAGATTTACTTGATCAAATTGGTGACAAACCCTTTTTTGCTGTGGGCCATTCTTTTGGTTTGAGGCCACTTTTGTGGATTGCTGGAAGTCATCCCAAAAAAATAATTTCGATGGTTGTTGAAGACTCCTCACCCGTTGTTAGTGAGCAAGGCTTTAACGAATTGATTCAAATTTTTGATAAAATTAAGCCGCCCTTTCAAAATCGGCAGGCGGCAAAACAAGCTATAGAAGTTGTGTTTGGGGCGGAAAGTCGGCTTTCACGATTTCTAATGACCAATATGAGGGCGACAGCTGATCAGGGACCCTACGATTGGCGCTTTAATGCAGCCAAGCTGAGGGGCTTACTTGTGGACGCTTATTTACATCCCCAGTGGGAGGAGTGGAAAACTTTTCCCGGAAAGATAGCTCTCATCATGGGGGCAGATTCAAAATTTGTTCCGATTGAAAGGCAAGAGGAGTCGCTTCGCCTACGGGAAGCGGGTTTGTCGAGTCTTGTCCGAATTAGTCAGAGTGGTCACTGGGTTCACGCTGATCAACCTGATCAGTTTTGTGATGAGCTTTTGAAGGTACTTAAAATTTGGTTGGTTTGAGTGATTTGAAAAATGACTAACCTTGGTTATTCATTTTGGTCACGGTGCCTTGGCCAGCATTCCAAGCGGCCTCTTGAATTTTACGAGCAAGTTGCCTTCTTCGTATCGCCATCGCTGCTAGTCCGCCTACAATGAGCACAATCGCCAGAATAATCAGATTGTCCGAGTTAATCATTCCCCCGTTTTCGGAGACTTTGTTTAATTTTGCTTCTGTTGTGGTTGATTCCGCGACGGGAAGTTTTTCAGTTAGGGTTGAAGCTACTGCATTGTCAGGGGGAATACTGGAATTTTCCACGCTTGATGTTGAGTCACTGGATGCCGGGGGAGCCTCGGGTGGTGTTTTGTCTTGTTCTGGGGCTGATTTTGCCTCGGCCATTACACGCTCAAGTATAGCTTGAGTGTCTAAAACAGTAGGTTGCAGAGTCAGAACCTGGCCAACTTCAATTTGATCAGGTGAGCGAAGTTGAGGATTTAGGACAGCCAGCTCTTTCCAGGTTTGGAGATTGCCAAATTTCTCAAGTCCGATGGCTGAAAGCGAGTCGCCTTTTTTGATTTCATATTTTTGCATCTCTAAACCAAAGTCTTCAGCAAATATTTTAACTTGCTCAGAATCATCAGGTCTTAGTGCCGAATTATAGTAAATCAAGGCGCCAGGTCGCACTACAATATTGGAATTCCATTGTTTTAGAAAATCGCCACGATCACTACGACCGTAAATTAATTTAGAAAGGCTTTGCCAATTTTCCTCAGAGCCTCTGACTAAATAGAAGGCATTCATGAGGCGCCCTTCTTTTTCAAAAGGCTTAGAGGCAATTTTTGGGGCTCGGCGTTTTCCAAACAGGGGATCGCCAGAATCTGAATCCAAAGATTCACCAGTTGAAGAATTTGAGGAACTACCACCAGTAAAATCAAAGTTGTTTGATTCCTGGCCAGTTATTTCGTTCAAGTCACCTGAAAGTCCCGGATCAACGGCGGCCGCTTCACTGGTGGAATCAAGAACCGCACTTTCTTCAGAGGGGGTGTCTGTAGTTGAGGCGCAATGAGTTAAAGAAATTGTGAAGGCAACAACAAGGCTTGAAGAAAAGAGCGACTTTGAAAAATCCACAAACTTAGAATTTTGAGTTTGCACTTTCATTGTCCTTGTTTCCTGTTTCAATATCTTTCTTTTTTCTGGCCTCTAGCAAATCATCAACACCTGAAGATAAAATTCAGATGTGAAATTTGGAATAGACACTCTCTTATCGGATAAATCCCTTCAAACTAAACTCTCTGGAAAAAAAATTTCGCTTTTAGCTCACCCCGCGTCAGTAACTGAAAAAGGCATACATTCATTAGATGCCCTTTGGGGCTTGGGTCGTAAAAAAATAAATCTTGTTTCGGCCTTTGGCCCTCAGCATGGAATGCGCGGGGACAAACAAGACAACATGATTGAAAGTGATGACTTTAAAGATCCCGGTACTGGAATACCTATTTTTAGTTTATACGGAAAAGTCAGGCGTCCCACTTTGGCCATGTTGGATACCTTTGATGTTGTGCTTGTAGATCTACAAGATATCGGCTGCCGGATTTACACTTATCTCACCACTCTCTTCTATATAATGGAGGACTGCGCGCGAGCGGGTAAATCAGTCTGGGTTTTAGATCGGCCCAATCCGGCAGGTCGCCAAATAGAAGGCACTTATCTCGAAAGTGGCTGGGAAAGTTTTGTGGGTATGGGGCCGACCGTCATGAGGCACGGGCTGACAATGGGAGAGCTTGCGCTTTGGATTAAAAAAAAATACGCCATGGATTTAGACCTCAAAGTTGTGCCCCTAAAAAATTACAGTCCCCGAAAGGGGCCGGGCTTTGGTTGGCCGCTTTATGAAAGACCGTGGATCAATCCCTCGCCAAATATTCCGAGACTTTCAAGCGTTCGTCCTTTTGCCGGAACCGTCATGACCGAGGGGACTTTGCTTTCTGAGGGGCGCGGCACCACTCGTCCACTTGAGCAATTTGGCTGCCCGGGTTTTCCGGTCGACGAGGTTTTAAAAATCCTACACTCTAAATTTTCTAAATGGACTTTAGGTTGTTTGATTAGGCCTGCCTACTTTGAGCCCACCTTTCATAAATTTAAAGGAGAGCTTTGCTCGGGAATCCAAATTCATACGGATTTTTCGGGCTACAAGGACAAGGATTTCAAACCCTATCGACTCATGCTCGCGATCTTTAAAATTCTAAAGGCCGTGGCGCCGGACATGATGAAATGGCGACAGCCCCCCTATGAGTATGAGCACGAAAGACTTCCCATTGATTTGCTAAATGGCGGGCCCTTTCCGCGCCAGTGGGTGGACGACGCGGCTGCGGTGCCCAGGGATCTCGAAGTAAGACTCAAAAAAGATGAAGTTCGGTGGGAAAAAGAACGCCGTCCCTTTTTGCTCTACAAGTAACATTTTTAGGTCATTCCGAACGCAGTGAGGAATCTCTAACGTGCTTGGCAGCCAAGACACGGGGGGATCCCTCATTTCATTCGGGATGACGGGTGTCCCGAGACAGCGGCTTAATTTTTCTTAATGGCTTGAAAGGTCCGCCCCAATTCAGGATGCTCCGAGTTCTTTTAAATTGGCGGGCACGGGGGTTTTTGTGATTTCAAAAATGCTTTGTTTTTTTTCAGCCTTATTTATAACTGCATTCACATTTGCCTACCCACCTCAGGGTACAGGAGCAGTTTGGAAAAATTTCCTTAAATTTGATATTTCACCCTATGAAACAATCAAAGTTTATGTCGATGACGACCCTGCGCGGGTCATAGGAGAGACCTTCCAAGACCATATTGCGCACTATGGAAATTTGAGGCTTCCCTTTTTTTTTGAATACTTGAATGGGTCTAACTCGAGTCTCACTGAAAAAATGAGTGTAGAAGGATGGAGTTTCTCATATTTTAAATTAGACCCCCTGTCGGGACTCTCTTTTAATCTCAGTCTTATTTTTCTAGCTCCAAACCGAGACTTAGTTAAAATATCGATGGATGTGAGTCAGTCCCTGCTAGGAAATATAAAATATGTACGCCATCTAACCGGCGGAACTTTCTTAAACCCCAATCTTTTAAGTGCTCGGTACTTTGTAACTTTAGATTCTAGCGGCTACTTGAAGGGGCTCCTTGGACAGAATTCTGCTTTCGCCCCCCGCCCTTTGGCGGGAACGCCTGCAAGAATGAAAACTTCCGTCACAGTAAAGCCCTCATTTGAAAAAATGACGCCCCTCTCGGCTATCCAAGAGTTGAATTTGCTCACGCGTAGAAGGGAAGTGGATCGAGTTTATTTTGAGAGCTTTTCAAAGCTCCCTCGAGGAGTTGAAGTCTCACAGGTCGCGCTTGAAAAAATAAAGACAGCGCGCGCTGAATTTTTGAAAAGTATCATTCCCCATAGCCAGTATCAAAATGTTCAGGCATCCGATGCACTTCGGGTTATGAGGGAGGCCTATGTGGATGCCAAGACGGGCCATCTTTTAGGTGTAGTTGTGGCCTTTGAAGTTAAGCCCGAACTTCAACATCATTTTAAAAAAATGGAATCCCTAAGTCAGGCCTATCTAATTCGTGGCGAGGAGCTCGAGGCTATTCCGCCTCAAGGTTGTCAAAGCAATATGGACAAACTTTTGGGTTAATCGTCGCTACTTTTTGAGCTCCCTGCTAAACAAAAAACGATGGTCGTTTTGAAATTCGGTGGTTCGAGTGTGGCCAATCCCGAAAGGCTCCGCCGCGTCGCGGGAATTATCCAAAAATTTCGCGCTTCATCCCCGCCCAAAAAAGTTCTTGTTGTTGTGAGTGCGATGGGCGATTCCACTGACGATTTAATAAATCTGGCAGGTGAAGTTTCGAAAAATTCAAAAATGGCTGATCGCCGTCGCGAAATGGACATGCTCCTATCAACCGGTGAGCGGGTGACGATGGCCCTTTTGAGTTTGGCCCTTGCTGATCTGGGCATTCCCGCGCAATCTTTTACAGGCTCACAAAGTGGAATCATTACGGACAGCAATCACGGGGATGCAAAAATAGTTGAAATCAGGCCTCATCGCTTAAGAGAAGCTCTTGATGCGGGTCGCGTGGTGATTGTGGCCGGATTCCAGGGCGTGAGTCCTGAAAAAGAAATTACAACATTAGGGCGAGGCGGGAGCGACACTTCTGCGGTTGCCTTGGGCGCTGTTTTTGAGGCATCAACAACATTCATTTATACGGATGTAGACGGAATTTTTTCAGCTGATCCAAGAAAAATTCCTAAGGCCAAACAGATTCCCGAGATTCATTGGAGCACAGTTTTAGAAATGGCCAGTCGAGGGACTCAGGTTCTGCACCCCAGATGTGTTGAAATCGCAGCTAAGTTCAAGGTGGGTCTGGTTGTAAGGAACACATTGAAGGAGTCCACTGAAACTCGAATTAACACCACTCAAAATACAAAGGATTTGCATATGCTTGAATCACCCAAGGTTCTTGGAGTTACCTTAGAAGAAAATATAAATTTGGAATCTGCGATTTATCACAAAGAACCTGCCGAAAGTTTGGGGAGTTTACGGGTTTCAGGTAAATATATTCAGTTTAGCCGTTCGGCAGGACCACATGGAAGCCATACGAGGATTTCACTGGTTGGGGTTGGTTTGCATCGGATGCCTAGTCTCGGCGAAAGGTCTGAAAAAATTCTTTTAGAATCGGAAATAAATTTGGAGAATTTAGTCTCCCACATCTCAGCAAGTGCTGCTGAATTTATATTTGAAACACGCGATAAAAATATTTCCGAAGAATTACTGAAAAAATTCCACAAAGTTTTTCTGGAAACTTAGCCCATCCCGAACACACAGCCCTCGGCCTTGATTAACTATTTTTAGATTTCCTTACCTTAGGAGCAATTGGTGAAAAAGGGTACCTATACTGATGCTGAGGAGTGCGTTTCGTTTCCATATTTGAATCCCAGCGGTCAGAACAACTGAACTAAGTTCAATCAAGGCATGTGAATGGGATTCAGAAAGGGCTCCACGAGTGCAATAAATCACTAAAATTATCATTATTGCGGGAGGAAGATATTTCCCAATAAACTTCATCGCGCTTAAGTCAGAAGCTTTCTTTAACAGAATAAATGGAATCAAACGGGTGGCAAAAGTTGCAAGACTCATGACCACGATTGCAGACCATAAATAATTTGTGGAATTATTCATTTTCGCCTTTCCATTTTGACAAAACTCCTAGCGTTACTGCAGTAAGTGAGATTGATACCCACAGAAAATTTTTAGGAAATAAAAACTGTGCAAACACTGAGGACACTATACCCGCCGCGAAGGGAAATTTCTTTTGGCTCGCAAAACCTTGTTCAACACACAAAACTGTAAAAAGGGCGGTGAGTACGAATTCAAAGCCTCTAGTGTCAAAATGAAAAGTAGCCCCAAGCCAAGCACCAATAGTCGTACCAAGAACCCAATAGCAATGATTAAGTAAGGTCAAAGTGAAGCAATATCTTTGATCCTCTTTTGGGTCTAAAATTTTATGAGCCGTTATGACTGAATAGGTTTCGTCAGTTAGACCAAAAATAAGATAAGGCTTTGCCGTTTTAAATTGGAAACGTTTAACGAGCGAAAGTCCGTAAAAAACATGTCTTAAATTGAGAATAAAAATTGTAAAAAAAATCTCTGGCAGCGGAGTTGAGTTTTTTATGAGTTCAATTGAAAGAAACTGTGCGGCCCCCGCGAGAATTAAGATCGATGAAACTGGCGCAAAAAACCAAGAATGACCAAGTTGCGAAAAAAGAATTCCAAAAGCAAATCCAAGGGGAATGTATCCAAACAATACAGGTACAGAATCTAGAAATGGGTTGCTCTTTTTTTTCACTGCCTGATTCCTAAAGGATTTTTCAATATTTGTAATGTTTTTTGTTATGAGAGGAGATACTTATGTCCGGGTTCCTAAATGAGTTTTTTTGCTTTTCTTATGAGACTTGCGAGCTTGGGTGGGGGGCTGTTTTGGAGAAAATCGATGAGGTCTTGGATGAGATTTGATCGAAACTTTTCAATATCTTTAAATATGTCGAGTGATGTCATTTTCTCTGAAAGGGCAAAGCCACAGGATTCTTTTGAAAGCTGAGAACTTTCAAGACTAGCGAGCATGTTTTCGGCATTGACGCCTCCGTCTATGGTCAGCCCCATTGAAACAAATTTTTCTATATCTTTTCGAGGAAATTCCTGACTGAGCACAAATAAATCATAGAGATCTTTCTCTGAACAACGACTCACAAGAGTTGCGATTTTCATTTTGTAAAGTGTTTCTAGTGAGGCGATCTGAATTCCTAGATCTGTTTTTTCAAATGAGGCAACTTTAAATAAATTCGCATCAACAACAATGTCTACGGTAAATCGATGACCCTCTAACTCGCATACGGAGTGAAAATAAAGATTAGAAAGTGTTTCTTTCAAAAAGCGAGCGCCTATATTTGTGAGGTGTTTAACCGAAGCAAGAGTCGCCTTAAACGAAGCCTGATCTTTTGAAAATAAATCGATGTCATCTGATCTGCGATGACCCATGTAGAAACCCGCGATCGCCGTGCCACCGACTAACTGAGTTTCGGATACCCCTGATTGAAAGATATTTTCAATCGCTCGCCAAAGGGGTTTTGGTAAAACACTTTTAGCTAGGCTATCGCTTGGTTTTTTCTGATGAGGTTGCATATGATCTCTGCCTTTTTTCTTTGAGACGGATGGATTTTAAATTTGAAATTCTCAAAATTTTTGACAATTGAATTTCCAACAATCTTTCTAGCTCCGAAGACTCCATAAACCTGCACCAATCGCGCCAAGGCGGCGGGTTCGCTCTTGATGAGCGCGCACACAAAACTCTCAATATCAGGATAAAGAAAATCCCAAAGCAGATCCGTTGTGTCGGCCGCTAAGTCGGGAAAATCTTCTAATAGAGCGGCGGCCGAAACATTTAAACTGTCACAAAGTTTTTCCAGATTTTTGGAGAAAATATTGACCCGAGGATTTTTGGTTTCTTCAAACTGGCGAAACCAAAGAGAGACGGCCTGTCGGCTTACTCCAGCGGCCAGCGCTAAATCAGACTGCGAAAGATTCCTGACTTTAGCGAGCAGTTTTAGGGTTTGAATATTCACCTATTCAGAGTAGCTTGACTAGAGGGGCAATGTCAAGTAAACTTGACAAAAATTAAATAAAAAATAATAATTACAAATAGTTAAAAATAATTGGCTGCGGGGATGGTGGGAGATTTACGCAGCTAGTTTTTCAGGGATAGGCGCTACAGCAATCATGAGTCCGAAAGGTTTTAGAAGTCGGTTTAACGTTTCCTGGGTTGGATTATGTTTCGGGTTTATTGCTCGGATGAGATTGGGGCCCGCCATTTTTGTTTTTTTAGCGAATTCTTTAATGCCGTAGGCTCGTACAATTTTCCCGAGAGCAACTTGAATTGAGGTTCCTTCCTCAAGAGTCGCAATCAAAAACTGCCGAGCGAATTCAACATTTTTGAGGTCCCGAGCTAGACCCTCATTCCAATCTTTACTTCTTCTGGCCATTAGGACCTCCTCAAATATTCTAAATTAAATCCCGGGTTTGCTGGGAAAACGGTGCCAGGCCCTTTACGCGGTGTTAAGAGCCAGCCCACTTTTTTAGTTGCGACCGGGGGCAGAGGACTTCGGAGCCCCCGGAAAGATTGCACGTTTCCCCAAGAATAAACAGAATTTAATTACGATAAAGGGGTCAAAGGCAGATAACTTTTTTGTTCCTTCCTATGAGCCTCCAAATCGGCCTGGCGCCTGGGAACAGGGGCCGTTGTGTGTTCTTGGGTTCTGCGGGGTCTGGTTCCTTTGTTTTGGACGAGTGTAAAATACCTGGCACAATACTGAGCCTTATGTTATAATTATAAAATAATGCGATTTGAATGGGATGAAGCGAAGCAGGCCAAAAACATCAAAAAACATAAAATTGCATTCGAAGAAGCTAAAACTGTGTTTCTTGATCCCTTGGCACGTTTAATTGAAGATCCTGACCATTCTGAAGATGAAGATCGTTTTATCCTCATGGGCATGAGTGAGCGACTCAATATTTTAGTGGTTTGTCACTGTTATCGAGAGTCAGAAGAAGTTATTCGAATTATTTCCGCAAGAAAGGCGGATCGTGAAGAAAGAAAACAATTTGAGAGGTATTTATGAGAAAAGTATACGATTTTTCAAAGTCAAAAAAGAATCCTTACGCCAAAATTTTGAAAGAGCAAATAACTCTACGGTTAGAAAAAGATGTCATCCGGTATTTTAAGGAACTGTCGGAAAAAACGGGAATTTCTTATCAGAACCTTATGAACTACTATCTACGCGAGTGTGCAGTTTCTAAACTTACCCCTGAAATTCATTGGAAAAAAACAGGCACCTAATTCAGTGACTTCCGGAGTCGCGCCCTTCATCAACCACAGCTTCGCTTGCTGGGGATTTTGTTTTGGCTCCGGCTGTTGGCAGGGAGTTTTTGCCTGTTTTGGCTTTCATGTCTTTTTCGGCAGCCGTTTGGGCGCTAACGGTGTCGACAAGAAGGGCAAAGAGTCCAAACGCAGCGAGTTTTCTAAGGTATTCCATTTTATCGGGAGTCAGACCGATTTTAGCGCCCTCTTTGGGTTTAAAGAAGTCTTCTATTTCTTGTGCACTTAAATTGGGTTTTTGAATTAAAGCTTCGAAGGCCTGCCGGTTTGCTCTGTCTAAATTCAAGATTGCGTTTTGCAGATTTAGGTCGGATTTAACTAGATTACCTATTTTGGTTTTGAGGGCATCTGAAGCCCCCTTGGCTTTTGCCATTTCATCGGTTAATTCAGGCATAGGATTCTTTTTTACGATTTCTTCAAGGTCCTCGACAAGGTCCTTAAACTTATTGGCCTTTTCCCTAACTAAACCTAGGTCTTTCCTTATTGTCAGGCGCATGTTTAATAATCGCATTCAAAAAGCTCTCGTTGAAGTGATGGTGCAGCTAGCGATGCAAGAAAACTGGTTTGAAAAAAAACCTGATTCTAAAGTTGAAACGGGGGAGAAAATAAAAAACACCAAGAATCCGGTTTTGGCCCCGATAAAAAATTCAGGATTGGTGCAACAGGCGGGGATTTTGTTTCAAGATTTTAAATCTTTGCAAACTTTGATTCAGCTTGCTCGCGGCGATTTTGATGATCCCAACACCAAGGGTTACACGATTGATAAAAAATATTTTTCAGTCGTTGAGGACCCGCCCAATTCAGGAATTTATTACTACGGAGCTGCAATTCCTTTTTATTTACAAAAACTCATGAATGCGAGCTGGGACGCTGAGTATGAGGTTTTTGCACAAGGATTGGATCCTTACGGAGACAAGGCAGGTGAATTTAATGAGCTTTACGGTAAAGCCCTTCAAAAACGAAATCTAGTTATTTTTGACGAGCTGTTTAAACGCTACGGAATTTAAGGACCTGTGATCCCCAACGTGCTTGGTTGCCAAGATATGGGGGGATCCCTCACTTCGTTCGGGATGACAGGTGTTCGTTCGGAGTGGCAGGTCTCGGATGACAGGTATTAGTTTTTGTTTAGAGTTGTCAGATAAATATCTAACACATGTCTTAGGGGAATCGGGGAGGGGCCCGAGGCTAAATATCTTCCGTTTATGTAAATTGCGGGAGTTCCTTTTACCTGAGCCTGTTTGCCCTCTTGAATTTGATCAAGAATTTCTTGATGAGTTTGGGGTGAGGCTACGCAGGTTTTAAGGGCATCGAGATCGATGTCTCCGAATTTAGTGGAAATATCAAAAACTTGGGTCTCAGATTTTAGGCTCTCTTGGATTTTAAACAGCTCACTTTTGACAGTGAAAAAGTTTTGCGGGCCTTTTATTTTAAAAACGCACCATGAACTTTTGGCAGCAACACAGGCCATTTTGTGAAAGGGTCTGGGAATCTCGGGGTTACAGGTATTGTCGAGTGGGTAATTTTTAAAAATATGCCTTACTTTACCTCCATAGGATTCAACTAAACGAGAAACAGTTTGAGCTGAAAGCTTGCAAGTGGGGCATTGATAGTCCGCAAATTCAACTAGGGTTACCGGAGCCGAAGCTTCGCCTAGAGTTGGGAAACCCTCGGTTCTAAACACAATCGCTTTTTCGTTAAGGTGAGAGGCCATCAAGCTGTTTAGAAAATTTTTATCATAGGCGCCGCCAGAAATGCCCGCTCGGACAATGGGGCCCAAGGCAATTGAAAACCCACCAAACAAAACCAGTGTGACCAAGGTACCTTTTTTTAAGGCTGAAAAGAGCGGAGGGAATTCGGGGCCTTCGAGTTTTTTGATTGCGACAAAATTTTTCCAAGCCAAAAAGGCGATCGCAAAATTAAAAAGATAATTACCTAAACAAAGAAGGCATAGTTTTTTAAGTACAAAACTTGTGACCCCAATCAGAAGGACCGTTGGCACAAGGCCTGCCATTGCTACTAGGAATTGGAGATGGATAGCATTCTTAGTTTGGTTTTTATTTCTGTCTTGAATTCCAGTGAATGCAAGGAATGAAAACACAATCAAAAGTGCATAAAAAGCCAAGGCCCATGCGGCCGTTGGAATTCCTAAGAAGGAAGAAAAACTGGAAAGCGCAACGGAATCGCAATCAATTGTGGAATTAATGTTGCAAAACGAACCTTCGGTACCTTTAACAAATAAATTTTCACGATGATAAACCGAATAAAGGCTCAGCGCGTATCCTAAAATTGAAGTTATCAAAATGTAGAGGTTAGTGTTTTTAATCCTTGAATCCATTTGTTCCTTTCAAAATCGCACTATCTAAATATAAAGCCAACTTCGACCATTGGAAAAATAAGTTTAACGGGGAAATGAAAATGGCATCCGCTCGTGAGAACCAGAGAATCTGAAATTTCTAAATCTAAACCTAATAGCATTTGGGCTAGCGGAACTGTTTGCTCCACTCCTTGAAAAGTGTCTTGCCCACTGACAAGCAAAAAATTTATTCCGCCCCCGACTACAGGGCTTAAGACAGCGTTTGGAATCATGCGGGTTCTGATGTGGGGATTAAAAGACCAAATTCTGAGATCATCCCAACGGCTCCAGCCACTTGAAAAAAAGAGTTCAAACTGTGGCAGGATTTCAAAACTCATACTTCCACCAACCCAGCTCGGAGCGGGTGAGCCAAAGCCTAGTCGCAGGGAACGAATTTTTCCGGGCTCAGTTTCTTGTGCCCAAAGTTGGGGCCCAATCAAAATGCTCAAAAGAATTAGAAAAGTTTTTATACGCAACCCCACAGCCCTCTTTGTACCATCAAATGCGCGGCGAATCTTGGCAAAGGGCCTCAGCCTCCCTTAAACTAAAATTTCAATGAATCAGCTAAAGGTTTGGGTTTTGATGGGGGGTCCCTCTTCGGAGCGTGAAGTGAGTCTTAGGACCGGCACTGGAGTTCTTGCGGCCTTAAAAAAAAAGGGCCACCAGGCAGAAGGCTTTGATGTAAAACCCGGCCCTGAATTTTTAAAACTCGACTGGAAAACACCCCCGGATGTTGTTTTTATCGGTTTACACGGAACCTTCGGCGAAGATGGAGTTATTCAGGGATTTTTAGAATCCATTGGCGTTTCTTATGTGGGTTCGGGGCCTAAATCTTCATCGCTTTGTTTTCATAAAGGCTTAACTAAAAAAATTCTTAGTGATCGCGACGTTCGCGTTCCTCGGTCGGTGGATATTCAGGGATTTGAAGACTTTGAAAAACGTGTCGAGCGAGGGGCCTTTGTTTCTGGTGATTTTCGAAAAAACTGGTTTTTGAAACCTGCCCGAGAGGGGTCAACAGTGGGAATCGAACGCCATCGTGGTGATGAATTTGAAGTTGGTTCACAGGCGGAAAAAAGTTTTGTGGAATCTCTAAAAAAGACTCTCAAGTTTGATAACTACGTTTTGATTGAAGAATGGATTGAAGGGCGCGAGGTGACCGCAACTGTTTTGGAGGGCAAAGCTCTACCCCTGGTCGAAATGCGACCGAAAAGTAAATTTTATGATTACAAATCTAAATACACTAAAGGGCTGACAGAATATTTTTGTCCTGCAGAAATTTCAGCTGAGCTAACGAAAGAGTGTCAGGAAATGGCCGAGAAGGCTTTTCTGTTCTTGGAGTGCCGAGACTATGGTCGGGCCGATTTTATTTTGGGACCCCAGGGCCCTGTTTTTTTAGAGATGAATACCTTGCCGGGAATGACAGAAACCAGCTTAGTTCCGAAAGCAGCGCGTGCGGCTGGAATTGAATACGAAGATTTTTGTGACCGGCTGGTGAGAGCGGCAATGAGTCGTGCAAAAACTTAAACTTCTAAAAAGTGCCCGCCATTCTTTTTTTTATTTACTCGCCTGCGCTTTGCTTGCCGGTGTTTTGTTTTCGCGAGCCTCAGTGTTTCGTGTTTCAAATTTAGAAATTGAGGTTGAAGACGGTCACATAAGAGAGCTCGTAACTAAAAAATTGATTTCGCATTTGGGCGGAAGTCTTTTGAGTGTTCCTGTTGGTAGTGTCGAACGGGAACTTTTAAAAATTCCAAAAGTTAAAAATGTTCGGATCATGCGAAGATGGCCAAACGCTTTAGGAATTCAGGTTGAACTCAAGCAGGCCATTGGAAGATTCAAATCTAAAACTGGAATTTATTTAGTCGATGAACAGGGCCTCGTTTTGGAAAAACTTGACGGAGAGTCAGGGCACCCCTGGCTTTTGGGTTTTTATGACCCAGCCTCGGGAAATCCAAGGTTGAGCGAAGCTCAGTTGAAAGAAATTTTGGGTTGGGTTTTTCGTTTGCAAAGTCAAAAAAGCCTCAGCCCAATTGAAATTGCCCAAATTGATCAAATTGAATGGGTCCCCGGTAGCGGACTTAGTTTTCAGTTAGGTCCGGACTTGGATTTGAAGATTGATTTAGGTTTTGAGAATTGGGATTCGGCATGGAGCCGAGTTTTGAGTCTTTGGAGCAAAGATAATTTTAAACCAAGTCAATATGATGTTTTGGATGCATCTTACTCCAATAGAATTGTTGCAAAGAAACGGCGCGAGTTGCCAAAAGCCCCAAATGAGTTAAATTTAGAAGAGTTAGTGCGCCGCGGAGAGGTTCAGGTCTCACCCGAAGCGCGCTAAAAATTAGGGGGGGAAATGGCAACAAAAAGTGACGAATTCGTAGTCAGTCTGGATTTTGGCACCACAAAGATTTGCTCCGTAGTGGGTCAACTTGTTGACGATCCCCAATCCGAAAAAGGCAGTTCACTAAAAATTTTAGGAGTGGGAAAATCCGCTTCTACCGGAATCAAACGTGGAGTCGTCGTAAATATTGATGCCACTGTCGAAGGCATTAAACGGGCTGTTGATGAGGCTGAACTCATGGCGGGAATCGACATCGAACGCGTAATTGTTGGCGTGGGTGGTTCTCACATTAAGGGCCTAAATTCTACGGGTGTGGTTGGAATTAAAGGAAAAGAAATTGAACGCGGAGACATCGATCGAGTCATCGATGCGGCTCGAGCCGTTGTAATTCCGGCCGATCGATCTTCTCTTCACGTGATTCCCCAAGAATTTAAAGTTGATGATCAAGATGGAATCCGCGATCCGCTTGGAATGATGGGAACTCGCCTTGAAGCGCGTGTGCACATCGTGACTGCGGCTCAGAGCGCTCTTCAAAATATTGCACGATGCTGTGCAAAGCGTGGGCTGATTCCCGTTGAATATGTTTTGCAGCCACTTGCTTCTTCTCAGGCCGTTTTGTCTAAAGATGAGCGTGAGCTTGGTGTCGCTCTTGTGGATATTGGCGGGGGCACCACTGATATTGCGATTTTTATTAACGGAAGCATTGTTCACACTTCGGTTTTGCCTATCGGTGGATCACATATTTCTCAAGACCTCGCCATTGGATTAAGAACTCCGCAGTCTGAGGCTGAGAGACTGAAAATCGCCGCGGGTTGTGCTTTGAAATCTCTGATTCAGGCGAGCGAAACAGTTGAAGTGCCCAGTGTTGGCGGAAGGCCTGCGCGGGTGGTTGATAGAAAACTTCTAGGTGAAATTATCGAGCCCCGTTTTGAAGAAATCTTTCAATTGGTAAACCGTGAAATCATTTCGAGCGGTTTCTCGGATGTTCTTGGGGCTGGAGTTGTACTCACCGGAGGCTCGACTCTTATGCCGGGCGCCGTGGAGCTTGCGGAATTTATTTTTGATTTACCCGTTAAGCGGGCTGCCCCCGAGGGATTGTCTGGATTTTCTGACATTGTCAGTAATCCACTTTATTCAACAGCAGTGGGATTGATTCACTGGGGAATGAAGGACCGTCAGGGTTCTACGACCAAATTAAGTCTAGGAGCCTCGCAAGTGTCGAGGTTTAGAAATCAAATTAAGGGCTGGTTTAGTGATTTGTTTTAGGGGAGGAGAATATGTCATTCGAGCCGATAGAAGAGAATAATTTAGAACTACAAAAACAAGAGGATTCTGATCCCATTCAAAATCTGGAGGACAAAGATTTAACTTTGTCTGCGGATTTGTTGGAGCGGGAGGCCGAAGAATTTTTTAATTCGGTTGCTGTGGCGGATGCCATGGACGTTCAAATGCAACCCGAGGAATCTTGGGTTTCTGTTGAAACCCAAAATACCGAAAATCAAATCGAAGAGGTTCAGGTCAAAGTGGTTCAGGTTGAAGAAGTTCAGGTCGAAGAAGTTCGGGCCACCGAAGGTTCTGCAAACGAAAATAATTTAGTTGAAAATCAGAATTTAGCTTCTGTTTTAACAGCTCCGGAGACCGAAAATTTTGTGGAGGAAATTAAGGTGTTACAGGAAAATATTACTGAAGAAACTCTGCTGGGCGCTCGAATCAAGGTTGTGGGAGTCGGTGGTGGTGGTTGTAATGCGATAAATGCAATGGTGAGGTCAGGACTTACAGGCGTAGAGTTTATTGCAGCAAATACAGATCGGCAGGCATTAGCTAAAAGTTTGGCAAATCGAAAAGTCGTTTTGGGCAATGTTCTCACCAAAGGTCTGGGCGCTGGAGCCAATCCGAATGTTGGTCGAGATGCAGCTCAAGAAAGCCATGAGGAACTTATCAACGTTCTATCGGGCGCAGATATGGTTTTTATTACCGCAGGAATGGGCGGCGGCACGGGAACGGGCGCTGCTCCCGTGGTTGCGCAAATTGCAAAAGAACTTGGGGCTTTAACCGTAGCTGTCGTAACTAAACCTTTTTTGTTTGAAGCGCCAAAGAGAATGAGACAAGCCGAACAAGGAATTACTCATTTGAGAGAAAGTGTTGATACTTTAATTCAGATTCCAAATCAGAGACTCCTTTCAATTGCAGATAAAAAAACCACGGTGCTTGAAGCTTTTTCAAAAGCCGATGATGTTTTGTTGAACGCAGTTCGCGGCATTAGTGATTTGATTAATATTTCAGGCCATATCAACCTCGATTTCGCCGACGTCAAAACTGTAATGACAGGTCGTGGCTTGGCACTTATGGGCACAGGTTTTGCGAAAGGCGAAAATCGTGCGGTTGCAGCAGCACACATGGCAATTTCAAGTCCGTTGCTCGAAGACGTTTCTATTCGCGGAGCTACGGGTATTATTATTAACATTACCGGCCCCGAAAATGTTACGATCCACGAAATTAACGAAGCTGTCTCTTTAATTACTGAGGAAGCCGATCGAGACGCGGAAGTCATTTTTGGTAGTGTATTTAATGGTGATGGAACGGATGTTGTAAAAGTGACTGTGATTGCAACGGGTTTCCCTGTTGAGCGAGCTGCCGAAGCGCCACGTGCTGGGCATTCGCAAAAGCTGAATTCTGGAATTCAAAACACACAGACCAAAACGACCCCAACTCAAAATTTTTCTTCCGCCTATGCGAAACCCCCAATGACGCCTCCTCCGCCACCTGTAAATACGCAGAGGTCGGCTGATGCACTGTGGGCAGAAACCCAACGGGCAGCCGTTTCACAGCCAATCGAAGAGCCAGCTAAAGCTCATGAAGTTTCATTTTCAGAAGAAATTGCTGAGACTCAAGCCTCAGGCTTAGGTTCTGGCGAAACAGGTCAAGAAATTCAACAGCCCCAAATGAGTTTAAGTTTGCTGCAGGCAAAGAAAATTGCCCAAGAGCTTGGGCTTAAGCCATCACAGGGTGAAGATTTTGAGGTCCCTGCTTTTTTGCGCAAAGGACATCCAGAGAATCGATAGTTTTTAGTTAGAAAATAATTTAGGCGGCTTCGAGATGTGGAGTCTCGAGGCCGTTTGCTTTTTTAAACACTTCAGCAAATATTGGGTGCAGCTTGGACGCGCATTTGCTGATGTTTTCTATAATTTCGAGAGCCTGATTGGCTTCGGTTTGACTAAGTCCACGGCCAACATGAAAAATGGAGTTTCTTATCATTTGGCCGACCAAAAGAAGCTCTCTGAATTCTTGGTGAGCAGGTCTGAGGGAATAGGATTCGGAGTGTAAAAAACTCCAAATCATACCGTAATCACCGAGGCTTGGAGAAAAGCGGCTAGGTTGTGTCGTGCCCTTGATGAATGAAAGGCTTTCAAAAGCCTTAGATTTTTTTTTGGAATCCAAAATTTGAGAATCTTTAGAATTTTTTATTGCAGAGACAAGGCATAGAAACTCAGTCCAGTGAGGAAGAATTTCGGTTTGCCAGTGGGCTGCGAGCGCGGCTTCAATGGCCGTAAACCCGAGGAGAGCTTGGTGGCGAATTTTATCGAGGTCGCTAAGGTCTTGGGTAAAGCTGGAAGGGACCGGGGAAGTTTTGGTGCTGATAAATAGAATCCAAAAACTGTGAGCCGTTTTTGAAAATTCTTCAGTTTTTAAGTCCACCACGTTTGATTCCTTTCGTGGCAAAATCATATTTGTTTTCTCCAATTCCAATATCGTTCCATTGGGTTCGTAGAGACTGAATCCAACTTCCAAAGTTTTCTCTAAAGGCGGGGTCTTCAGAAAGTTTTGCTAGAATTGCTTTTTTTTCAGAATCGCCAAGGGTACCGGCCAGAAGTTTCGAAAGTAAGGGGTCCAAGCTTGGATCAAAAAAACTTTTCATGATGAGTTCCGTTTTTGTTTTTGGTGGTTTGATTGCGGAAGGAGCCTGCCTTTGGCTTCCAGGATGAGTTCGTTAACAATTGGAATGGGGATTTCAGTTATCCAAGAAATTTCGTTTTCTAGAATGCCTTCTAAATGAAGTTGGTAAACAGTTTTCATGGTGGGAAAATCATTCAAGGCCTCGGTCATATTTTGAAAGGCCATCATGATATGTGCTTCGAGTTCTTGTGCCTGGATTGATGTTTTTTTGAAATCGGATTGATCGACTTGGGCTTTGAATCGAGAATAACTTCTAAGTAGAGCTAACGGAAACGACCAGGGACCTGAGCTTTCGGACTCCCACTGTTTTGTGAGTAATTGAATTTCATTGGATTTTAAGTACCAGGCCTCAAATGTTTTGCATAAGTTGGCGGTTTGAGGCGGCAAGAAACCGACACTGAGATGGGTTTGGCTTGCTGATTCCACAGATGATACGATGAAACGAACTAAGGTTCTAAAGGGGGACGGAAATGCCGAATCTGGCATCGAAATATCCGGGGGATTTGCAGGGTCAAAATTTGAAATCCAGGTGCGGTCGTCGCGGCCAAGCCAGTCGGCCCAGGGCGAATTTTCTTTTATACGACGCGTCATATTATGCTTATCGGCGCTTTGCGTCAATACTTGAACCCCTTTTGGTTTTTTTAGTTTTGTTAATAATTCCAAGTGCATACGGGGAAATCGAGTTTCAGTCCCTCAATGGGGTAAATCGAATTCGAGGCCCCTTAAGCCCCTTGCCCAAAATTCAGGTTTCATCATCGAGTGCCCGCGGCGGGGGCTGCGGAACCGGGCCCACCCGAGACCTTAAACTCCAGTTTGATGAAAAACCGAGTGATTGGTTGGAGGGAATGCAGTCTCTCCTTTCAAAGAAAAATGGCAAAAATAGTCCTCGAATGTTTCCGTGTGAGGTTTCGGCCCACCCCAAGGGCGAGCGCGGATATGAAATAGTTTTAAGTTACTCAGCCAAAAATTCGCCCAAAGACTTTCTTCAAACCTTGGTTTTTAAAACCTCTGACCGTTTGGTGATTGATCACTGGATGGCACGCTTTGGTGCTAAAAAACGTGCTTCCAATAATAAGGCCACTTTGGCGCAAAATGGCAAAAATCAACCTCTCCTAACGCCCGGAAATTCTCCGTTAAAAATGTCGGGAACTCTTCTTGATGTGTTTGAAGACAATACGGAGTGGGACAAGGTTTTAGGCACCAAAGTCGTTGCCTTTGATTTAAATAGCCCAGAGCTTGATCGATTTAGATGGCCACAGCCTGATGCGGAGTTAGGAATCTCGACTGAACCCGTTGAGCGAAGAAAGCTTGCACTGCCCTATCTGGATTTCCCGTCATTGGACCAATCCCTTGAGTTTGAGGAAAAACAACTCTCACTAAAAAATAGTTTCACCGTCGAAGATTTGGATAAAAAACACAGAAACCTTAACCAAACGGATGAAAAACAGTTTGAAGCCCTCATGCAGGGTATGAATTTTCTTTTGCTACTTTCTCGAAACAATGACTGGTTAAAGGCCCAAAAGGCTTTGGAAATTCTTGAAAAAAGCCAACTACGAGCACTCCTCCCAACAGAAAACCCGCGATGGTGGGCCTTGAAGGGTTTAATTTTTATAAAGCTTTCTTTTAGAACTGAGCAAAAAGAGTTTAGGGATCAGGGGCTTGAAATTTGGAGGACCGGCATGCGTAACCTGGCTGGCCGCGGCGGACCCCAAACAGAATTCATTGAGTTCATGATGGTTGAATCTGTGAGGTACTTGCTTCGGGATCAGGTAACCTACGCGGCAGCGGCAATTTTAGCTTGGGCTCAGGCTTTTTCTTGGTCTCAAGAAGTTGAAGAAAGATTTGGATACCTCACTGGCGAAATCTATTTTCAACTCGGCCTATATTCGGACGCCTTTGCAAGTTTTGAAAAATTTTATCAAATGCGATCCGATAAACCCTTGAGTGCATCCCTTGATCGAAGGCTCGTCCCGGCTTCTGCCTTTAGATTGGGAGATATTATGTTCCGGCAAAACAAATTTGTTGAGGCTAGATCAGAATATACGCGAGCACTAACCCAGCTTTCTACCATGAGTAAATTTGCGTTCGAAGGAGGATGGTTTCCTGAGGAGGTCGCAAAATTTCCACATGTTTTTTTCAATCGATCAGAATCTTCATTACGACTTGGATTTGAGCAGCAAGCCCTTAAGGATTTACGTGCCTTTGTATTTGTGGCGCCAAACCATCCGCAAATTGGACTTGTCCTGTTTAGGATTGGCGAAATTCTTCAGAATCTCAATGCCCCTGAAGAAATGGTGATGAATGCTTGGCGAGAATGTGTGTTTCGGGTTCCCGAAACACT
>CAXNEW010000019.1:0-29829 GCA_964201665.1 Bdellovibrionota bacterium | reverse complement strand
GGGACTGGGCCGCGTTCTTCCCCCTGGGGCCTAAAGTCTTTTTCTCACCTCCCGCCACTCCTAATTCAAAGCCGCGATTGAAGGCCCCTTTTGGCGTCCTTCTTTTGACCGAGAGTCACGATCATAAACGGTGAGGTGAAATCCATTTTTTTACAGTATACTGTAAAATACAGGCATTGTTTTTTTGGCTATATGTGTAAATAAGGAATACCTAAAATGCAGATAACAAGATATTTGGAAGACCAGCTTTCAAATGATTTAAAAGAAAAAATGGTGATTTTGGCTGGCCCCAGGCAAGTTGGAAAAACTTCTCTCTCTAAAATGATCAATCCGAAGTCTTCGCTTTATTTGAACTATGACATAACAACCAGTCGCAGAAGAATTTTGAATGAAGAGTTCGGGCCTGAGAAGTTATGGATACTCGATGAAATTCACAAATATAAAAAATGGAGAAATCTGCTTAAAGGCTTCTACGATGCACACCACGAAAAACACCAAATTCTCGTAACGGGAAGTGCTCGTCTTGATTTGATGCGAAAATCTGGTGATTCCCTACAAGGTCGATATCACTATCTAAGGCTGCACCCACTGAGCGTCGCCGAACTTAAGATGAAAACCCAGAAAGAGCTCCAAAGTCTTTTCGAACTTGGAGGATTTCCTGAACCCTTTTTCTCTGGGTCTAAAGCTAAAGCGGATCGATGGACTAATGAATATCAGGCACGTGTCATTCGAGACGAAATTCGAGATATCGAAAGAATTTCGGATCTGGGCCTGTTCGAACAGCTTGCATATCGGATGCCCGAATGCGTTTCAAGTCCTCTTTCCTTAAATGCATTAAGAGAAGACCTTCAAATTAACTTTGCAACTGTAAAGCGTTGGGTTGAAGTTCTCGAGCGATTCTATGCCATTTTTCGTATACCTGTTTTTGGCTCACCCAAGATTAAAGCTGTTAAGAAAGAACAAAAACACTACCACTTTGATTGGAATATTATTGAGAGTGAGGGGGCGAGATTTGAATGTTTGGTGGCTGCGCATCTCATAAAACATGCAAACTATCTCGAAGATACCTTAGGGAAAAGAATGGAACTTCGGTTTTTTCGAGATATTGAGGGGAGAGAAACTGATTTTATTCTCACCGAAAAATCAAAACCTATTCTTGCAGTGGAATGTAAGCTTTCCGATGAGGACATTTCAAAATCTTTATTTTATTTTAAAAATAAATTCCCAGAAATTCCGGCGTGGCAAATTCATCTTAAAGGAAAAAAAGATTATCTTTCAAAAACCGGAATTCGCGTGGCTCCAGCTATCGAGCTTCTCAGAGATCTGACCTAACTAGCGAGTGTTTGGACTAAAAATCATGAATCTTCAACCTACTCTCCAAAATGACTTGATTTTGTTAAGGCCTCTGAGTGATTCAGATTACGATCCTCTTTCTAAGGCAGCATCGGATCCCCTAATTTGGGAAACGCACCCCCAACCCAATCGTTTCAAACCGGAAGTATTTCGGCATTTTTTTAAAGAAGCGATGGATTCAAATGGGGCATTGGTCATTGTGGATAAAAAAATTAACAAAATTATAGGGGTCACGGGGTTTTACGATTACCTAAAACAGACTTCGTCTGTGATTGTGGGATTTACATTTTTAGAAAGAAAATACTGGGGCGGAGTTTACAATTCAGAAATCAAGAAACTCTTAATTAATCACGCGCTCAGTTTTGTAAAAACAATTTATTTTCAAGTTGGAATTAGCAACCTTCGAGCACAGAAATCACTAGAAAAATTAGGCGCAACAAACACGGGTGTTCAGGAGATTCAGGTCGCACCAACCGTGTCGCTGAATTTCTATATTTACAAGATTGAAAAACCTCTCCAGCCATAGGCCAAAGCCCTAGCCCCGCGCCCTCCCGCAATAAGTGTAGAAACTAAGCGCCGTAAATTCCTCCCAAGCACCGTAGCGAAGGCAATCGAAAAAAAGATCCTACCCTCCCAGCGGACTGGGCCGCGTTCTTCCGCTGGGAGGGTAGGATCTTTTTTTGTATTGCCTTCGTCCGAGACTAAAGCCGCGATTGAAGGCGCCGCTCAATTTCGGAAGCCGTCTCTTCCAGCGCCTTATTCGTCACATCAAAAACCGGCCACCTGCGATTGCGAGAAAAGATTTCGCGAGCCCATTCAATTTCTTGCCGAATTTTTGCAAGGCTCGCGTAGTCCCCACTCGGATCCCGGCCCATACGCAAGAGTCGTTCTCGCCTAATTTTCATGAGAGCTTCAGGATCAATCGTAAGGGCAATAATTTTCACGGGGTCAATTTCAAATAGAACTTTAGGAGGTTCAATTCCCATAACTAAGGGAACATTAGAAACCTTCCACCCTTTATGGGAAAGATAAATTGAAAGTGGAGTTTTGGATGTTCGCGATACGCCAACTAAAACAATATCGGCGCGGTGCAGGTCTTCTGGATTTGTGCCGTCGTCATGTTTAACAGTAAATTCCATGGCTTCAATGCGCCGAAAATACTGTTCATTAACTTCATGCATAAGCCCCGGCGTGTTTGACGGGCTCTCTTTTAAAAACCCACTCAACAAATTCATCAGAGGCCCAATCAAATCCACACTTGGTAAATTAAATTTGGTTGATCCCTCAACCAGGGCTCGCCTCACTTCGTGAGAAACGGCCGTGTAAAGAACGGCCGCTTTCCTTCGCTCGGCCTCTTCTAAAATGGCCTCAACCTGCTCGCTTGAACGAATCGATTTATATCGGCTAATTTTTACGTTGTGAGTATCAAACTGTGTAAGCGAGGCCCGAACCATTTTTTCTAAAGTTTCTCCAGTACCATCGCTAATTAAAAATATGAGTTGGGGATTTTCACTCGTCATGCACTGGCGCCTTCTGATGAAGAAAAACTTAAAGCTGATTCTTTTTGAACTGACAGAAGCGAGGCTCGAACTAAATCGACGCCCTCAAGATCTAAGGTCGACACGGGGACAATATCTACAATTTCTGCACTTATTTTATCGGATTTAAACCCTCGAATACGGCGTTTTAAATCCACCAGTCTGGCAATTCTCGCATGGCCCAATAAATCGACTTTATTTAGAATTACAATTTGTTTAAGGGGCTTTTCATTGTCGCTGAGAATTTCACTTTCAGATTTTATCTGCCCCAAAATATCTAGAGTTAGAGAGTAATGCTCAAGAACCCTGGCGGGGTCCAAACTTGCGTCTAATACATGAATCAAAACATCTGATTCATAAGCTTGCAAAAGAGTGCTTTTAAACGAAACCAATAGACTGGGCGGGAGTTTTTTAACAAAACCCACAGTGTCACTTACCAAAATCGGAGGATTAACTGGAGGATTCAAAACCTTTACTCGAGCATCAAGGGTTGCAAAAAGGCGATCACTCTCTTCGACTCCAGCCCGGGTGAGTCGGTTCATAAGACTCGATTTACCCGCATTCGTATAACCCACAATGGCCGATCTAAATGAATTCGATCTGCGGTGGGATTGAACAAAAAGAGATTTTTCTGCAACTTTAAGCCGTTTATTGAGTTGGCTGATACGCTCTTTGATAACCCTACGATCGAGTTCCAAACGGGTTTCTCCAAGCCCGCGACCTCCGAGTCCACCGGCTGCTCCGCGCTGACGAGAAAGTCCTGACCAAATTCCAGACAAACGCGGTTGTAGGTATTTTAGTTTTGCGAGTTCCACCTGAATTTTAGAAACCGAACTTTGAGCATGATCCTCAAAAATTGAAATAATTAACCCCTCACGATCTACAACCGGAGAGCCTAGGATTTTTTCAATATTTTTTACCTGCCCCGGAGAAAGTGGAGCATCAAGAATAAGAGCCACCGCCCCACATCCTTCTAAATCTGATTTTAGGGCCTCGAGTTGCCCCTTACCCAAATAGGTTGCAGATTGGGGACCTGATCGTAGATTAAGAATTTTTTGGCCTACAAGGTGCAAACCTAAGGTATGAATCAAAGATTTCATTTCTTCGAAATTAAAATTGTCGTCTTCGGAATTTTTAGAATTCACACCCACAAAAAAAACGCGATTTCCGTGACTTGTTTGAAACTGTCCCCAATCGAATTTTTTTTCAGTGCCAGTCGGAATGATTTTGCTCTCAAGATTCTCGTCACCACTAAAGGAGACCTGCTGCCCGCTCGATTTTTTCACTTCTAGGCGTTGCCGAGCCAAACTTCGAATAGATTGAGAGGTCCAAAATTTACTTTTCGACATTCTGCCCCAAATCAGCTGCCCAGAAATGACTTTCACTAAACATGTTTTGTGGAGTTACAACTAGGTTTCCGAAAATTTTTTCGCCCTTTTGTATTTCTTCAGGCTTAAAGCCTTCTTCGAAATAACAAAATTGAGTTTGACTCTGACCCACCCGACCCTCAGTGGATTCAACAAGTGAAAAGGGGAAAACCTGACTTGCGACCCACAAATAAACTCGCCTAAAGGGAAAGTTTCCCGACAATAGAGTAATTCGGGAGGGATCTTTTTGAAAAAACAACCCTCCTGCCCGAGCCCGAGAAATGAGCCCCCCTGTCAGGCGATCTAAATTCATCCATTCAATTCCGAGGGGCAGGCTTGCAAACTTTGCAGAAAAAAGTGAATCAACGGCCTTGGGGTCTCGCATACAGATTAGAAGTACCCGATCTTTTTTTTGGTTAGGGCGAGCCAAGTGTGGATTCACAACCGAGGTTACGGCTTTTTGTGCAGAACGATTTTTGGAAATTATTGGGATTTTTTTTCGACTCACTGGTAATTGTTGATTCCCTAATTTTGTTTACTCGCGTTTTGGGGTTCGTTTCTTTATTAAAGCATCCAAAATGCCATTTATGAATCCGGGAGATCCCGAATTTCCAAATTTTTTCGCAATTTCTAGGGCCTCATTTATGACAACAGGAGAATCTGTTTGGGGGTCTTGGTCGGAATAGAGCAATTCAAAAAGCCCAACTCTAAGCACGGCCAAGTCGACCTTCTCAACTCGCGAAGATTTCCAATTTTTTAGGGTTTCTTGGAGGGTTTTATCAATCATGGGTAGATTGTTTGCCACGCCCTTCACCAAAAACTCGAAAAAGGGCCTATTGGAATCTTCTGAGCGCGCTTGTTCTTTCCAAAATCGGTCAAGCACATTGGGATCAATGAGACTTTGCGGGTCAAGTTCCCACTGATAGACAATTTGAACTGCAAGCTCGCGACTTCTGTGACGGGAGGCCATTTAAATTCCTTTTTCCAAATCCTGAGGCCTTTGGATGCTGAATTGTTTAAAATTATTTTTTGAGAGTGCCCAAACCTGATAAGCTGCTTGAGCTGCCTCAGCCCCTTTTTGAATTCTTTGTTGGGCCTGAGCCAAATTTTGGACAGTCAAAACCCCAATCCCCATAGGAGTACTGGTATCTAACTGGACACGTAAAAGTCCCTCGAAGGCCAAACTACAAACAAAGTTAAAATGAGGAGTTTCTCCATTAACAACACAGCCAAGAACAACTAAAAAATCGATAGGCTGTACGCTTTGTCGAATAATGTTTTGAGCCATAAACGGGAGCTCACAGGCTCCTGGGATTTCAACGGTAGTAATATTTTCAGACTTAACGCCAAGCTCTTCTAAAAAACCTCGAGAAGATTTTTCTAGGCCCTCAATAATTTCTGGATACCAACTTGTTTTCAGAATCCAAATGTTTTGAGGTTTCTGGCTTTTAAAAGCCTCTAGGGATTTCATTTTCATTTTCTGGGAAACACTCTCAGACTCCACCCAACTCATGACAACAAATGCCCCAATTTTTCTTTTTTAGTTTGTAAATAAAAAGAGTTTGCTGGATTGCTTGCTATTTCGAGAGGGACTCTTTCGACGACCTCAAGACCAAAACCCTGAAGACCTATGATTTTTTTAGGATTATTAGAAAGCAATTTCATTTTACGAAGGCCCAATTGCCTTAAAATCTGGGCCCCGAGTCCATATTTTCTAAGGTCAGCAGAAAAACCCAGGGCTTGATTGGCCTCTACGGTGTCCAAACCACAAGATTCTTGCAAGGCATAGGCTTTAATTTTTTCACTGAGGCCAATACCTCGGCCCTCTTGCCTTAAGTACAAAAGAACTCCGCTTCCTGCTTTTGAGATTTGTCTCAAAGCCGCCTCAAGTTGATCCCCGCAATCGCAACGTAAACTTCCGAAAACATCACCGGTAAGACACTCACTATGTACTCGAACAAGTGTGGCCTCATTTTGAAATTGACTTTCATCGCCCAAAACTAGGGCTAGAGTTTCACGTTCTTCCACACTAGATTTAAAAACTTTAATTTTAAAATCAGCTCCAAATTTTGTGGGTAGATTTGATTCAGCGACTTGTTTGACCAAAGTGGCATCGGTCTGCAGTCGGTACTCAATTAAATCAGCAATCGAAACAAGGGGTATCTGAAATTTTCTAGAAAATTTTTCAAGCGATTCCATTCGAGCCATAGTTCCATCGTCATTTAAAATTTCACAAATGACTGCAGCGGGCTTGAGACCCGCTAGCCTGGCGAGGTCTACCGAACCTTCTGTTTGGCCCGCCCTTACAAGAACTCCCCCGTCTCGAGCCCGTAGCGGGAAAACATGCCCGGGCACCACGAGATCTTCGCGTTTTGCATTGTCTGCAATGGCGGCTTGAATGGTGCGAGCTCGATCATGAGCAGAGATTCCTGTAGTGACTCCCGAACGAGCCTCAACAGAAACCGTAAAAGCAGTCCCATAGGGAGCTTCGTTGTTTGTTGTCATTAGCGGCAAGCCCAATTTGTCGACTTGTTGTCCGTCAAGAGCCAGGCAAATAAGTCCCCTACCCTCGCGAGCCATAAAATTAATTGATTCAGCGGTGGCAAATTCAGCCGCTGCAACAAGATCCCCTTCATTTTCTCGATCTTCATCATCTACTAGAATAATGAGTCTGCCCGCTTTCAGTGCGGCTATTGCGGATTCAACTTTTTCGTTTCCGGTTTGCTTTGGAAATAACAATTCAGACGAACTTTCTGAAATTTGATTGCGTGAGGTCTTCAACAAAAGATCACTTTCGATATTTAGAAAATCGCCAACCTGAATTTGGCCTAAACAGGTTTCATTTAAGGTGTGTGGAATCAAATAAAGATCAAACTGGAGTCCGCCCGAAGGCATTTTACGTACGGAGTTAAGTGTTAAAGAAACCCCATTTACAGCAACTGAACCCTTAGAAACAAAGGAAGTGCCGATTTCATTGGCCAGGGTCGAATCAATTTCAAGCGTTAGAAATCGGCCGGCGCTGTCATCTTTGACCACTGCCACCTGAGCAATTCCTTCAACATGCCCTGTTACCAAATGTCCGCCCAAAGGGTCTCCCCAGCTAAGGGGAAATTCCACATGAACGAATTCATTTACTAGGGGCATAGTTTTGCCCCACGGAGTGCGGGCCAAGGTTTCATCTGAAACATCAAACTTAAACAAAATCTCGTTTGTCCCTAGTGGCACAGGATCTTCAACCAAAGTTAAACAAATTCCATTTATTGCCACAGATTGGCCCGACTTTTGGGCCGCGGCCTGTGCGGCTTTTGAAACAATTTCAATTCTCAAGCCAGAGGATTTTTTCTCAACGACCTGAATTTTTGATTTTTCGACTACAATTCCTGTAAACATTAAAGGAAATCTCTTTTTAGACAGCTACGACTTCGATCACTTCAGGAATATTTTCTTTCAATCGGTTTTCAATTCCCATTTTAAGTGTGGCGGTTGAAGACGGACAGCCCGCACAGCTACCTTTCATGTGAAGGTAAACGACGCCCTCGTGAAATCTTTCAAAAGTAATATCGCCACCATCCATGGCCACTGCGGGACGAATTTCTTCATCCAAAATTCGAACAATGCGCTCTTCAACGGGGCCTAAATTGCCAGGACTTTGAGTCTCACGGTCGGCAGCTATGACGTCTAAATTTACGGCGGGTTTACCGGCCCCTAAATAGTTTTGAATTATAGAAATAATTTGGTCGTTGAGTTCGGTAAGGGAGTCTTGTTCGCCAAGAGTAACCGTCACAAAGGTTTTGCCAATCATCAGACTTTGAATACCTTTGAGTTTAAAAAGCTCATCGGCCAAATCGGATTTACCTTTGACCGAGGCAGAATCCTTAAAGTTTTCGGCACCACTTAAAAGAAGTGCCACGTTAACGACATATTTAAGCGTGTTGGGATTAGGGGTAAATTCGAGATCAACACGAATGCTTTGAGCGGTTTGGGTCTGGTTTTCTGAATTCATATTCGGCCGGGAGCTTAGCCTATTTCGGACCCCAAACTCCATAAAGATTTCCGTCCTCAAGTCGAGTCATTTCAAGGGCTTGCACCTCAATCCCAGGTAATTTGCCATTTTTGAAGTTTTTAGGCCAACCCAGCGCTCCGGGCCCCCCCAAAAATTGCGGGCCCACGAAATGATGGAGCTCGTCCCAAGGACCGCCTAATTCAAGGATCCACTGAGTAAGTCCGGGGCCAGCCTCCACCAAAAGACTATGAATTGAGTGTTCTTTGAAAATTCGATTTAGAAAGTTTTGAAAAACTTCGGCCGATTTTTGGGGCTCCGAAAACGAGGGGTAAGGTATAAACTCGGTGCCCCGGCCAGGCTGCCCCAATTTTTTGTTTTTAAATGCGAGGGGAATTTCTTTAAAGGCTTGGGCCTGAGGCCAACCTGGAAACTCACTGAGACTCTCGGGCTTAAAAAAAACAAAGGGCTTGGGTTGTAGTGGGTTCAGTGTTTTGAGTTCTAAATTGCGGGCCGTAAGTTCAGGATCATCAGAAAGTACAGTTCCTGCTCCCGTCAGAATTCCCATCGAGAGCGCACGCAAATCATGGCCTTTTTGCCGCGCAACTGGCCCTGTAATCCACTGGGACTCTCCAGATGCTGCACGCCATACTCCATCAAGCGAAGTCGCCATTTTAATGCGAACAAAGGGTCTTTGCATTTTTTGAGCAAATAACCAGTCTTTGTTTATAGCTTTGGATTCTTCTTCTAAAAGGCCAACCTGGACTTCAATACCCGCAGACTTCAAAATCTCTATTCCACGCCCCGAAACCTTTGGATTGGGGTCAATGCACGAGACCAAAACCTTTTTTATTCCAGCCTCAACAAGGGCCTCCGCACATGGTGGAGTTTTTCCAAAGTGAGAACAAGGCTCAAGACTCACAGCCATGGTGGCTCCGAAGATCGCAAGTCCCCGTCTTTTGCATTCCAAAAGAACTTCGATTTCAGCGTGAGGCCCCCCAAAGACTTTGTGATGGCTTGAAACAATTTCACCAGAGGAAGTTTGCAGTGCGGCTCCAACACGGGGATTAGGTCGCACTGAAGGTGGGGATTTTCGAGCCTCATCGACAGCCATTTTCATCAAGTTGTTAAGTAAAAGCATAGCGAGTCCTTAAACATTCTTCGTTTAACTGGCGATCAATTTTTTTGCACGAACACCGTTGGAAGCGAGCAACAACAGCCGAGTATTCACCTTTGCAAGCTAAAGGTGCGCTCAATCTTGGAGGGCGAAGGTGAGGACTGAATTTCGGGTCTAAAACGGCCTTTAACTTTCCAAATCTCACTTGGATTCATTGGGTTTCGACTATATGTAAAAATCACATTGCCACGATCATTTAAAATCTGAACAATCATTATGGAATCCGGATCCGCCGCTCCGACACCAAGAACTTCTTTTTGCCTATTTACATTCACCACGCGATCACCCTTTTTTACCTGATAGGAAAAACCGCCCTCAAGAACTTTCAATCGACTTAAATCGATATCATGTTTTGCAGGATAGGCTCCAACAACCACCTTTGTTCCCTCGTGAATGATCCACTCGCTTTCGCCATTGCTGACATCGGGCTCTCTTTTCCAAGCATACTTTCGCGCAGTTCCCCAATTTTTGGAAGTCGAATAACCAAAACTCGTTGGGTATTGAGGGCCTTCTGAAATATGGTCCTGAATCACTTCTGCAAGACTTCCTTCGTGAACCCTATGATTAAACCGGTCGAATTCGTCCAACACCGCTCTTTTGGCTTTTGCAAAATTCTTTTTAGACACAGGTGAATTAGGAAAAGTATTCACAAGATTCATGGCAAGGGAGTGATCCGAAAGCGATGTAAACATTGCCAAAACATCTTCATCACTCAGGGCGCGTTTGCCATAGGGCAGTCCTCGCCAAACTAAGGAGTCAGCATTAAACCAGCGGTCTATCTTTGCTCGCCAACTAAGGGGATTTGTAGCCCAGACCTGGCCGAAGCTATGATAGTAGTCGGGGTCAATCAAATGCTGAGCAATATATTCGGTCTCGGAGTTCTCTGAATTTTTGTAAAGAAAACGTCGACCCCGCACGAAAACTTTGAATTCTTCTTTAAGTTGTTTTTGTGTCCTAAGGGGTTCTTTCTTCATTTGAACAACCCAGTTGGGATCTTGTAAAAATTTGAGCTTCAAAAAGGCGGGGAACTGACCAGAATCGAGAGGAACTAACGCTAAATTTTCGTCGAGAATTTTTTTGTCGGAATTTTTCTTGCGAATGCCAATAGCATAGGAAAGTTGGGGTGAAAAAAGTTCAGGAGAATTTTCTAAAGGTAAACCTAGCTCCAGACGGAATGTCATATCTTTATAAAGAAAATAATTATTCCAAATTCCTCTTTCGACCTCCTCAACCCATTGAGAAGGCGAGGCGAGAATATCGCGATCGGGATCATTCAACCGAGGGCGTGGTATTCCTATTTTGTCGAGCGGATCGTACAAAGACTCAAATCTTACGGACCGACCGTTTCCATTCACCAAAGGGTGAATGGAAACAATATCTCGAAAGTGTTCAGCAACAAGTTTTATGTAAGCATGCAAAGCGGAAATTTCTGGGAGTTTACCCACGAGTTCTGCCGATTTTTGATTAAAAAATTCATAGCGCTCGTTTGCGAGTGCTGTCACCAACTGTCGAGTGAGTTGCGCTTCTTCACTTGCCCCGACCTGCGCGCTAGAACTTTGAAGTGATTCAATTTTACTGCAGAGTTCAGGTTGCGCCTTTCGAATGCGATCAAGGGCTTCAGTTTTTACGTTGTACAATGAAGGATAGTGAATTTCGCCAAAAATCAAATCTTCGTCTTGACCCGTTTCCACGAAATTCAAGTAAAGATTATTTCGAATTGTCTTAATCGCACTTTTGGTGAAGGGCTCAGGCTGAAGCCCTTTGACTGCTACAGACCGAACAGTACCCAGGTCTGAAGGGTCCAGGCCCTCAACTCCGTTCTGCATTGCGATTCTTTGCACCTCACAAAGACGCTCAAGCCCAGGAGTAAGCTTTGTAAATTTTAAAAACTTACGCGCACTTTCAGCAAATAAAAAAACGGTAGATTTTGGGCCCTCATCGTAAATAGAATCAAGGTTCGAGTTTATAAGCGTGCCGGGCTTTGCCCTACGAAAAATATCGATGAGTTTAGGGGCTAAGTGGACGTAGTCAATAAACCTCATCGCAGCGAGAGTTTTTATGAGTTTATCGGTATCGTCTGGACCCAATCGGTCAAGGGCAGCTTTTTCGAAGCGGTTTTTAATTGACCTAAGACCCAGCTCGAGTGTGGGTGGGCTTTGAGGTTGATGTAGCAATGAGGCTTCAAGGAGTTCCAGAGGAACACGAAACTTTGGAAGGTTCAAGATATCAGGTCGGGGTGTCTTTGTGACAGGAATTAGAACTTCCTGAGCATCCTCTTTACATTTGTCTGCTCCCCAAACGCTTACCAGATTCAAGAAAAAAAAAGCAAGAAGCAGAATCAAAGAGCGTAAACTTGTCATGGCCCAAGGCTGTTACCAAAAACCCATCTTGAGGTCAAAAGTAAATAGAAACTGATTATTCGTACGATGGATCGGTCGGGTTTTTTGCTTTACCAAAAGACTGTTGAAGTCGGGATGGGATTATTGAGGTCGGTTTTCTTCGACCCATTTTGCTACTTCAGCATCAAAGTCCAAATTTACGCTGTATTCTTTGAGTTTGGCGATAATTTTTTGGACCATGGTGGCGCCGAGTTGTTCTGCTTCATCCATTTCGTTGAGATTAATTTTGTCGCTTCCCCAAAAAATCTTTTTAAATTTCTCAATTAACGTGTCCCGGATAATCACGGCAATTTCTTTAGGTAGATTTGGGCCCGAAGCTGGAATTACCAAGCTCGTAACCACGCCGCCTGCAGTTGAGACGACATTCGTTGCCTGAGTCCCAATTATTTTTACGAACTTAGGCTCTGATTCCAAAGCTAAAACTGTAATTTTTGCTGAAGCCCAAGCCATAGTTTTGGAATCACCCGCAACCTTGGCTTCTTTAAATATTTGGAGAAGCCCTAAGGAGGGCAATAAAATTTGCTCTTTAATGGCGGCAAGGGAAGAATCAAATCTGACAACTCGAACGATCGCCCCCGGTATCGACGTAGTGAAAGTAAAAACAAACTTTGTTGTACAGTCAGTTCCCACGCAAATGGCTTCGTTGATTTGCCCGGCAACTGTCCCAACCTTGGCTAAGGCATCATCAAACTTCTTTTTGAGTTCGGCGCTTTCGGCAATTTCTCGAGCAGCCTGATCAACAGCGTCGGCTGCGCCTTTGACTGTGGAATTTAGCCAAGTCCCGCATTTACCCATTTTACTATTTACTTTGTCCCAAAGACCAGCCTGAGAGTTTTGGCCCCAAAGCAAAAAGAGCAGCGAAAAAACAATTCGGAATCTAAAAGGTAAAATGGGGTTTGAGTGAACCCGGAATTGAATTTTTGTATTTCTATAGCTCATAGGATTCAATACCAAAAATTTTCTAGAGTTTCGGACTCAACAAACCTGGAAACTTTGGTGAAGCCCCAAAGGGATCCATAAAAATGCCTGCTCCCGGTGCCAATGAAAAATTGTATTTTGAATAATCTCCATCCTTGGGCAATTTCGCATGAATTTTATCCAAACTGATTTTGTCTTGTTCGGTAAACCGCTCAAAGGTTTCACAATTTTCGCTACCCTCAAGTAAGGCAATAATAGTATTTCCAACAAGGGTCACACTCGTCGCTCGAAACTCCTCCAAAAACACTGGAGCCAAATGGTCATGCCGACAGGCTGGCAAAATCAAAAGACCTTCGTTTTCAAAAAACTCATGCAGGGATTTAGCTTCCCTGCCAGAAGGAGGCATAATTTTTATCTCAGAAAAATAGGGATTCACAGAGCCAACTTGAGCGAAGAGCCTAGCCGTATCCCAGATCTTGTCTTCACCAAGCTCATAAGGACCAATGGGAATGAGTGTCACGAATTTTGAATGATAGGAAGGAATTTTTTTGTAATCCCAATCCCAAAGTGGCAATCGAGCTTTAACTTGACCCGAGTTTAGGGCAGCAAATAGCACCAAAAACGAATGAATAAATGTCCTTAAATTTTGAGTCACTTTGAATGTTTTCATACGAATAATCTCCCTATTTTGTCACTCCGCATTAACACTGCAAATATCCCGCTCAAAGCACAATTTACAAAATTTCTCATCAAAACTTCTCAATGGAACGGCCCTTTCGACCTTCTACCTCATTCCAAGTAACTATTTTTAACTTAATCCCTGATAGAGTTCCGGTATTATTAACTTATGAATTTCTTTAAAAATTGGGTTTTGGGGCTTTTAGCTTTTGCTGGGCATTTGAGCGTTATTCATGGTGCGGATTTTCCCCTTCGTAATTTTCGCGGAGTTATAGTTAGCCCCGCTCGCACCCCTAGCAAAAAAGAGTTTAGCAAACTGCAAGCACTCGCAGCCAAGCACGCTCATAAAGTGCGCTTTTTGGGCGGGCCCAAAAGTAAAAATTTCTTATTTATATCAAAAAGCCCTAGCGAAAATATTCTGACCCCAGTTTTATGCCCTGACATTCTTGCCGTTTTGAAAACTACAAAGGCTCGGTGCGAACCCAACTGGGAATTAGTTACCGCTCAACTGCAGCAAGATCAGCAAAACCCAAGCCTTTTGCGAAAAAGTGAAAACCGCCACCTTGACTCAAAAGAAATTGAGGCTCTCGGAGGAGGCCAGGTGGCTCTTGATCGTTGTTCTTTAATTCCCTCTCAATTTGGACAAGAAGAGCATCTGACCAATACTACAGCTCCGGGGACAAAAATTCTTTCTGGTTACTGGGCCCAAGAACTTGTGGGCGTCGATTTAGCAAATAGTTTTATGGCTCGACTTGGCAGCCAAAGTGAAAGTTTGGAATCTGAATTTCAGGGGTTAACTCTTGAGAGTCCAAGAGTCCAAATTTTCGATTCGCCCGTCAAAGAACACGGGGCCCTTGTTCACAAACTTCTTACCCAGCCAGGACTGGGATCGTGCGCGGGCCAGTTCTGTAGGACGGAATCTTTTAAGGGAGGCGAGTTTGACTCTCCTTATTTCGACCTAGAAAAAAACACATACGGCATGGCGGAACCTGAGCGCCGCGCGCTTTATAATGACAATATTATCAACGCTTTTTCAAAGCTTTCAGACAAAAAGGTTGATGTGATGAATTTTTCACTGTCAGGATTCAGCCCCCTAACTGCGGATGCAGCGGCGGACTTTGCTCGAGATAAAAATGCCATTTTAGTAATCGCCTCAGGCAATGAGCAGGACGATGATTTTAACCTCAATTTGACTGACCCAATTCATGCTAAGGGCAAAGAATTCCTACTCGTGGGCAGCCTTTCGCCAACGGGCTTAGTGAGTGATTTCTCAATTGGAGGCCCCGAGGTCGTAGTTACTGCTCCGTCAGATGGCTTTTTAATTGCAGGCGATCACCGTTTTAGTGGCTCCTCGGGCGCAGCGCCCCTTGTAACCGGAGCCGTGGCCCAAATTCGAGCGCTTTTACCTGAGCTAAGTCTGGAGGAGGTCAAAAACATTTTACGCCACACCTCACTCCCCACAATCAATAAATTTTTTGATCAACCCCGCCAACACGGAGTTGGCACATTAAATATTTACGGTGCTGTGGTGAATTCGGCCAGAGTGGCAAAGGCGTGTTTGGGCTTTGGTAAAAATTCCAACGAGCAAGCACTTTGCCGAAAACGGGAGATTGCTAAACTCAAAGGGGCCTCTCAAACATTGGACCAAGATTTGATTTCGCAAGCCCAAAGTGTTTTTGGGTGTAACCAAAAACCCGAACAAAGAAGAATCACAGGCCAAAAATTAACATGCGATGAAAAACAAAAGTTATTTACAAAAGTAAGGGAGCAAACCCTCCTAAATCCCAATGCTAGCCCCTATTGGCAAATTTTAGCCTGCGTGCATCAAAATGTGGCCTTTCCTGCAAATGCCGCCCTCTACCAAACTTTAGCCGATAACACCAAGCTGGGAATGACTCCTAATGAACATCGCAATCAATGGGTCAAAAAAATGAAGGAAATCATCGAGGACCCTAAGCTTGGTGCTCAGGTTCCCTTGGTGAGTCAAAACCTTATTCATTTAGGGGCCCCAGGCCGAGGGGCCTTTTTAGAGCAACGCAAAAAGCGTGATGCTGAGGACACTAATTTCGATAGATACTACGATGGGGAATGGGAGACGGTCAGAAATCTCGCACCCTACCGCGATCCTCGAGCACTCGATATTTTAAATTCTAGTTTTACAGCCCGTCTTTTGGCCGGAAGAATTGAAAGAAATGTTTTGCCGGCACTCGAGCGAAACGGGGTACTTTCAAATCCTACAGAGGCAGTGGAACTTTACAACAAGTACCAAGGCGTTTTGCCTCCGGCTTCCAAGTTGCTGTTGGTTAGAAAGTTTGACACTGCAGAAAAAAATAAAGTTGGCTTAGAAATACTAAAAAATATCGGGAAGGAAGAATCCACTTACAGTATCATTGAACTACGGGACTTGTTTTGGGAGTTAGATTCAAAAGCGCAACAAGATTATCTGAGTCATTTGCATGGGACTAGTGCGAATTGGAGCCCAATCGAACACAGGTTGTCGTTGGTCCTTCCGAATGTCCCTGTTGGAATTGGATTGGCCCAAAAAGAATCGACACAAAAAAATCTAGATAATTTTTTTAAAATGCAGGAACAAAAAAATCGAGACCTTGAGGCCATGGGGGCGAGCTATAAAAAATTTCTTGATCTAGCAAAAGACCCATTTCCAGGGGAGATTGCAGAAAAAAACAAGCTTGAGTTGGAATTGCTCGACATTCTCGAGCAAATTAAAGACAAGCAGGTTCGTGGCAAGCTGATTGCGCTACTATTAAAATATCCTAGCTCTAATTTAATAGAGGCAAGTGTAACGGGTATTTACAGCCATAGTCCGAGCCGGAATTCATGGCAAAGCCGCCCCATTGAATTTCCCCTAGATTTAGTTGAAAGAATTTTCTCTGGCTTTCCGAATCAGATTGTTGAAATTGTTTCTAACCGACTCGAAGCAGGCCGTGATGTGGGAGCCCCGATTCGGAATACCTATCAGATTCCCGCTTATTCAGATTTGTTCGAAAGGACTTTTGCGAGTGTTGGATTTAATCCGACCCCAGAGGTTCAAGGCCACCTAGCTCGCGAGATTGGGAACAACTCCGAATATGCGAGGGCTATAGCTGTTTCTATCCCTGAAAAAAACCGGTCAGAAGAACTTAAAAAAGTATTGGCTCAAGCTAAGAAATCTCACCGAGATCGCCTGCATGAGGAAATTTTTTCTTCGATAACATCTCCAGATCGTGACTACGCCGATATTTTTCATGCGAAAACACAATCAAAATATGCTTTCTTAAAAAGCCCTATAGAAAGGTCTTTGTTTAGAAAAGCCCTCTTAAATAAGACTAAGTCTTTGCCTCTAGATAAAACCGCATCACAGCTGGAGAAAATGAATTTACTTACAAATATTCAGAGGCTTTTTCCGAATGACAAAGATTTCGACGGTCCAGTAGACTCGATTCTTGAATCATTAGTTGGGCTTCCTTTTGGGGATTTGGAATTAGGTTCATTCCATTTAAATCGCCTAGCTAAACTTGATCCTCCGTGGATGAAAGCCTTTAAGGAGGGCACGAGCGAAGCGGAAGCCAAAAAGATTTTACAAATTCGCGGAGATTTTATTTGGGATTTAAATCCAACCCAAGTTGCCTCAGCGCTGGATTTGTTTGAACCACGGGGAAAACTCAAGAATCCCCCGACCTGGCTTAAAGAATTTGCACTCAAGGTTGCAAAAACAGGCGCTCCTCCGAATTTTCCCATGGACCAGGAAAGCGCATTTCTTGCGAGATACCGCATATTTTCTGCTCGCCATGGACAAACTCAACCTGACGGAAAAACGGAAATTGAAAGGTTTGACGATCTTGAAAGAGGATCAGTAAATCCTTTCACTTCGATCGAGGCCAGGGTTATACACCTAGGCCAAAACCCCGACGTTGTGATACCGCAGGCTTTTGCAAAAAGAATTTATTTTGATGGAATGGAAGTTAGAGCTTCTCCCGAGCAATTGGGACTCATTACCGAATGGGGTAAAAAAAATCCAGATAAGTTTGAGTTGTTAATTAAAAGTTTAGAGAAATCAGAAGAGTACCGGACGGTTCAATTCGGTCACTATCTTCGAGGAGCTCAAATCGACACACGGGCGATTGATCCTCGTGAAAAAAAGGTCATTGATGACCTCAAAAAAGCCGGTGTGTTTTAGGTTTTTCAAGGCCGAAATTCTTCTTGGCTTTTTAAAAATTTTTCCCAAAGGCGCCGTAAACCAACATAGCAGCGGCGACCTCTCCCCATGGCTTTACTCTGAAGGTTTGAAACCCGTTGGGGTAAGCTTAGGAACCTTGATACAAAATAATAGCTATCTGCAGTACCCGGCCCATCCACCGCAACTTCAATCCATTTATTGCCTAAGTAAAAAGCATTTTGAAAGGGGGAGTTCCGAATCCAATTGCCTGCTTCGTCCACTTCCAATGGAAACGACCGTTTAAATTTTTTCTCGAGTTCCTTCAGAGGCCCTAAAAATTTTTTGTTTACGGGAGCCAAAAACAAAGGGGCGTCCATTAAACCTGATTTCTTGCCAGCTAAGTAACTAGAATCGCTCCAATAACCGTCGGGGTAGTTTTCAAGGAATTTTTGATAATTTAAAAAATCGGGATCACTGGAAAGAGTTTTTACAAACCGATCGTATTCTTGAAACAAAGCATTTCTTGCCAGTTTGCTTGTAGGATCAGAATCTGACCCCTCATCGGGATTTGAAAAGGCCTTTGTTGGGCCTAAGGCCCAACAAATCGACCAAACCAAACAAAAAACATTTAAAAGGGTAAATCTGATTTTGGAGTGAGAAAAAAACATGGCCACTTGAAACAAAAATTTTTTACCGAGTCAAATGTTTTTATGGCAACCCAAATCGGGGAAGGCCCTCGCCGGGTAACTGAATTCTAAGCCCTGGATGACCTATCAACGAGATTCAAAAAAGGACGAGCCCTTCTCACGAGCTCGTAAGGGATTGCATTTCGGCGATTAACTCTGTGACGTCTTTGAATCGTCTATACACACTCGCATATCGAATATAAGCAATTTCATCCATGTCCCGAAGAATTTTCATGACCTTTTCGCCAAGCTCTACTGTCGAAATAATTTCTTTGCCGTCTTCTAAAATTGACCACTCGATATCAGCCAAGGCTTGCTCAAGCTGGCCAAGACTGACGGGCCTTTTGCCGCAAGCAACTTTCATTGAGCCCAATAATTTATCTTTTTGATAGGGCTCGTGAGTGCCATTGCGTTTAAGAACCAAGGGCATTTCGTCTTCAATGCGCTCCAGTGTGCGCCATCGTTTTTGACACCCTAAACATTCTCTACGCCTACGAATAGACTGTCCACCCGATTCAGGCCTTGAATCAATCACTTTGGTATCGGCGTTGTGGCAAAAGGGGCAGTTCATTTTTTTTATTTCAAAGCTCGAGCCAAGGATGATTCGTAGACTGGAAAGGCCTGACACATTTTTTTCACTTCTAACTTAATTCCATTTAATTTTTCTGGGTTTGATTTATTCTCAAGAGCTTGAGAAATAAACTCGGCAAGCTTTCTCATTTCACTCACGCCCATTCCCCGAGTTGTCACGGCAGGAGTTCCCAGCCTGATGCCGCTTGTTACAAAGGGCGATTCCAAATCAAAAGGAATGGTGTTTCTATTTGCATTGATCCCACAAGCATCAAGAGCCACTTCAGCCTCGCGACCCGTGACTCCTTTTGAGCCTTTAACATCCAATACACAAAGATGATTGTCAGTGCCCCCTGACAAAATTCGAAAACCCTTGTCCACAAGAGCCTGTGATAGAGCTTTTGAATTTTCAATAATTGCTGAGGCATATTTTTTAAAATCTGGCCTCAGAGCTTCGCCAAACATCACAGCTTTGGCGCCAATAACGTGCATGAGTGGCCCACCTTGAAGGCCCGGAAAAACTGCAGAATCAATTTTTTTTGCAAACTCGGGATGACACAAAATCATTCCAGATCTGGGTCCGCGCAGAGTTTTATGTGTTGTACTTGTCACAATGTGGGCGTGTGGAAAGGGCGAAGGATGGGCACCACCGGCAACCAAACCTGCGATATGGGCCATATCAACCATAAGCAGTGCCCCAACTTCGTCTGCAATTTTTCGGAAATCTTCAAAAGGTATCGTGCGCGAGTAGGCCGAAAAACCTGTGATGATTAACTTTGGCTTTTCTTTTTTTGCCAAGTCTCGAACCTGATCCATGTCGAGTCTTTCGGATTCTTTTTTAACTCCGTAGGCACTAACTTTAAACCATTTACCTGACAAATTCACAGGCGATCCGTGAGTGAGGTGCCCGCCGTGCGGAAGAGCGGGACCCAGAATTGAATCCCCGGGATTTAGAAACGCCAAAAACACAGCCTGATTGGCTTGGGCGCCCGAGTGGGGCTGAACATTTATATGGGGCTCAAAACCACCCACTGCAAAAAGTTTTTTTGCACGAGTGCGGGCAAGCTCTTCAACTTCATCCACATATTCGCACCCACCATAATATCTTTTACCGGGATAACCTTCGGCATATTTATTTGTGAGTATCGAGCCCATGGCCTCAATGACGGCTCGGCTGGTGTAATTTTCGCTGGCAATCATTTCGAGGTGATCGCGCTGTCTTAGAAATTCTTTTTCATAAGAATCCAAAACCGCTTTGTCGGCTAGCCCTAAGGGCATATTAAAAAAATCATTCAAAGACATGTGTTTATGTCCTTTCTATTTTGTCGATTCGATTTTGGTGGCGACCGGCCTCAAAGGGTGAACCCAGCCATCTCAGTAAAATACTCTGGGCTTCATCGTGAGTTAAAAACCGCGAACCTAAACATAAAACATTTGAAGCATTATGGGCTCTCGAAAAATGAGCGATGTCTTCACGCAACGCCAGTACCGCTCGAATACCCTTGAAACGATTTGCTGCAATACTCATCCCTACACCCGAACCGCAGATCAAAACTCCACACGGTTCTAAGCGTTCGCTTTCAGATTTTTGTGAAACAATTTCGCAGAGTTTTTTTGCCCAATCGGGATAGTCAGTCGACTCAGTGCCAGACGGCCCCACATCAACCCATTCAATAGATCCCACCGAGGAAGACCCCGATTGCACTTTTGAAACTAGATATTTTTTGAGCTCAAACCCCGCGTGGTCAGAAGCAATCCAAAGCTTTTTTGGCATCAGTTTATGGTTTTAAAGGCAAGGGATACATTTGTCCCGCCAAAACCAAAACTATTTGACAGAGCCGCTCTCAAGGCGCCAACTCCAACCTTTTGCGCCGTATAATTTAAGTCACACGCCGGATCAGGATTTTCTAAATTAATCGTAGGCGGAATTTTTCCATTTTTTAAAGTCAAAACAACAAACAAGGCTTCAAGGGCGCCTGTGGCTCCCAAAAGATGCCCTGTCATAGATTTTGTAGAACAAAGTTTAAGCTTTGGGGCCAAATCGCCAAAAACGCTTTTTACAGCCAGGGTTTCGGCCAAATCGCCCGCCGGAGTTGAGGTGCCATGCATATTGATGTGATCGATTTGATCTAGACTCATGCCGGCGTCTTCAAGAGCGAGTTTCATACAGGCGGCAGCACCAGCCCCACCCTCACTCGGATTGGTCATGTGATGGGCATCTGAGTTTGTGCCATAGCCCACAAGCTCACCCAGAATTTCAACTCCTCGGGCCTCGGCACTTTCAAAAGATTCCAAAACCAAAACGGCAGCGCCTTCACCCATCACAAAACCATCACGGTCTTTGTCGAAGGGCCTTGAGGCTCGCTCGGGCTCTTCATTTCTACCCGAAAGGGCTTTCATATTCGCAAAACCCGCAACACTTGAAACTGTAATCGCAGCTTCGGATCCACCTGCAACAACAATGTCACAATCGCCGCGCTCAATCAGACGAGCAGCTTCGCCAAGGGCATGCGCCGAGCTAGAACAGGCTGAAACCAGCGCATAACTGGGCCCCTGAAAACCGCGCATAATACTTACCTGGCCTGCAATCATATTTATTATGGCGCCTGGAATAAAAAATGGAGAAACTCTTCCGGGATTTTCAATGGCAATTTTTGCTTGGTTTTCAATCAGCTCAATTCCACCAATGCCCGAAGCAATCAAAACGCCAACGCGCTCTTTTTGAAAACTGCCCTTGGTTCCAATCTGTGCCTGATCTATCGCCTGAAAAGCAGCGGCAATACCCATCTGAATCATACGATCCATTCGACGAGCATCTTTTTTATTAATGTACTTTTCGGGATCAAAACCCTTCACTTCGCAAGCAACTCGGCAGTCAACCCTGGAGGCATCAAAACGGGTAATGATTCCCGCCCCTGAACGGCCCTCCAAAGCAGCTGTCCACGTTGAATTGACGTCAAGGCCCAAAGGGGAAACAGTCCCAAGCCCTGTAACGGCTATGCGGCGACCTGAATTTTTTAGGGTCCGTTTGTTACCTTTTGAACTGAAAGGCATTTTTTTTAAACGAGTATTAGTTAGTGGCTTTGCTGCGAGCCTGAACGTATTTCACAACATCGCCGACGCTTTTGATTTTTTCAGCATCTTCATCTGGAATTTCAAGATCAAATTCTTCTTCCATTGTCATTACGAGCTCAACAATATCCAAGCTATCAGCACCAAGATCGTCAACAAAGGATGCATCGGGTGTAACCGAATCAGCCTCAACATTGAGTTGCTCAACAATGATGTTTTTTACGCGTTCTTCGAAATTCATTTCTTTAATTCTCCTTAAGCCCAAAATCTTAATATGATTTAGGGAAGCCACTTACATATAGAGGCCGCCGTTAATATTCAAGACCGTTCCTGTAACATACCGCGAAGCGGCTGATAAAAGATAGATGGCTCCCCAAGCAATGTCATCACCCTGCCCCATTTCACCCAAAGCAATTCTTGAAATCAGCTCTTCTTTGGCCTTCTCAGGCAAGTTTTCAGTCATTTCAGTTTCAATAAAGCCCGGAGCTATAGCATTCACTCGAATCTTTTTGCTGCCGTATTCTAAGGCCATCGACTTTGTAAGCCCAATTAACCCCGCTTTAGAGGCCGAATAGGCCGCCTGCCCTGCATTGCCTGAAAGACCCACCACTGAGGACATATTAACAATCGAACCCCCGCCTGCCCGAACCATGGGTCTTAACGCGGCCTTGGACAAGAAAAAGGCTCCACGCAAGTTGGTGTCCAGAACCTTGTTCCAATCTTCAAACTTAAATCTCATAACAAGCTGGTCGACAGTGAGACCGGCGTTGTTCACTAAGCCATCGATTTTGCCGCCTGATTTTTCGAGAAATTGGGTCATCGCACTCGCAAGGTCTTCGTCGCTCCCAGAAAGATTTACTCCCAAGCAGAAGGCCTTTCCGCCGCTCGAAATAATTTGACTGGCTACCTCTTGGGCTTGGCCTTCTCCCTCAGTCGAGCGGCCTGAATGACAAACTCCAACAGTGGCTCCGGCCAGTCCGAGTTTTAAAGCAATAAACTTTCCAATTCCTCGGTTCGAACCGGTAACTAAAAAACATTTTCCTGAAAGGTCAATATTGACTCCGCTCATGTCGAGATTCCTCTTTCTTCTGCTGATTTTCTATAGGTATCCAGGCCTTCGATGTTTTCGATTTGGACTGAGGCCTCGCCTAAGATTTTTCGACTGAGTCCACTGAGAACGGTGCCGGGTCCAATTTCAACAAACTCTTGGCAACCCATGGAATGCGCAGCTTTAATTGAATCTACCCAAAGGACGGGGGCAACAATTTGTTTTTCAAGGCGATCTGCGACAAGTGAAAAATTTGTCTCAGAATTAAACTCATGAATTTTTGCATCGACGTTGGCAACATAGGACAAATTTTGAGCAGGTAGTTTCCATTTGGCGCTCACCAAGTGGGGTTTTAATTTTTCGGCAGCGGGTTTCATCATGGGACAATGAAAGGGCGCACTTACAGGAAGTTCAATGGCCTTTCTTAATCCCAAATCCGAAAATTCTGCGACTGTTGAAAGCAAAGTATCGATTCCCTTTTTCATGCCTGAAACCACAATTTGTTCATTGGAATTGAAATTTGCGACCCAAATTTTATAGGAATCTCCGAGTGAAGAAATTTTTTCGCAAATCTCTAAAGACTTTTCTGATGTTGACTCTGTCTTAGGTCGAAACATGAGTGCCGCCATCGACCCTTTGCCCGGGGGAACGGCCTCTTGCATGAATCGACCCCGCTCACAGACAATTCCAGCAGCGCTTCCCAAATCCAATACTCCCATGGCCACCAAAGCCGTGTACTCACCCAGTGAATGCCCCCCAAAAAGAGCCTCACCGTCAACAATGGACTCTGAAAATCGGGGTCCAATTTGGGCAAGTCCAGATAAAATCGCGATACTCGCAGTCAATATTGCAGGCTGGGTAATTTCAGTAGATTTTAAATCGGAGTCGGTTCCTTCAAAAATAATTTTTTTAAGATTCAAAGAACATCCATCCGAGGCTTCTTCAAAGGCAAGCTTGGATTCTTGAAAATTTTCGTACCAATCCCGGGCCATCCCGGGTTTCTGACTGCCTTGGCCTGGGAACATCCAAAAAATTTTCATGAATTTTTGCAACCTTTACCAACGAATGAGAGTAGCGCCATAGGTAAATCCGCCACCAAAAACTGACATGAGTAAAATTTGTCCAGGCTTTAGAAGCCCTTGATCAACCATTTCTGAAAGACCAATTGCCACAGTCGCAGCTGAGGTATTTCCCCAATGTTCAACATTCATAAAAACTTTTTCCATGGGAAATCCCACTAAACCCGCTACCTTTTCAATAATTCGCCTGTTGGCTTGGTGAGGAAGCATCCAGTCGACCTCGCTGGGTTTTATATTTGCCTTTTCTAAAACAGCCAGCGCCGCTTCGGACATACACCGCGTACCCATTTTAAAAACTTCGGGCCCGTTCATCGTAATAAGGGGCTTGTGTCCTTGTAAATTAGCAAAGGGGTACAAACTTCCGCCACCCATGACCGCAAGATCGTGGTTACTGTCAACCTTGTTGCGCATGACGGTCGCTAAAATTCCTGGAGATTTTGTATCTCCCGACGGAACCTCGGTTCGCGAAACAACGACGGCACCCGATCCGTCTCCAAACAAAACGCATGTGGAGCGGTCTTTCCAATCGGTAATATGCGAAAAAACATCGGTACCCATAACTAATACATGTTTACAAGTGCCCGAACGAATATAGGCATCTGCAACACTCAGTCCTGTCACAAAGCCCGAACACGCTGCATTGATATCCATACAAAGGGCATGGGGAATATCCAAAGCTCCTGCCACTCGAGCTGCACTTATCGGCATCCATGTATCAGGAGTTGCCGTACACAAAAGGACACATTCAATGTCTTTTGCTTGAAGTCGCGATTTTTGAAGGGCTTGGCGAGCTGCCATTAAGGACAAACTTGAATTGGATTCGCCTTTTTGGGTATCAACAACCCGTCGGGTTTTTATACCGGTGCGGGTTTCAATCCATTCATCAGTGGTATCAACAAGTTTTTCTAAATCCTTGTTCGTGACTACGCGAGAAGGCACCCCAAGACCGGTACCTACAATGCGCGAACGAATTTCCACGTTTTTTTTAAATTTTTTTTAGCGAGCCTTAGCTCGCTAACTGCTTAAGCTCGTCTTTAGTTTTAAAGACTTTTTTGCCCTTATACCAACCCGAAGGTGATACCCGGTGTGGTCGAACCGGCTCGCCGGTTTCGGCGCAGATAGACCAACCCTTAGGAACAAGAGCGTAGTGAGCGCGGCCATCGCCGCGGAGTTTTCGTGATCGTTTTTTCTTTGGAACTACCATGGTGACCTAAAACTGCCCTGATTTCTTAAGCTTGTCTAGGGCTTTTGCAAATTCTGAAAGGGCCCCAACACCGGCATTTTCGGGAACCTCCCCAAGGCCGGGCAAAACCCTACAGTTTTCTTTTTTGCAAAGGCTGCAGTTGTCGGTTTCGGGATCCAGTGGCGGGGCCTCGGCAACGGATTCTAGTATAATCAAATGCTCCCTGAAGATATCAATCAAATTGGCTTCGTCTTTTGAGACATAAACATAGTCGGGGTCGCCTGTGTCGGGTCCCCCGGGCTCGAGGGCTTCTTCTGAGCCACGGCCCAATTTATGAACAAAAACAGAAATCTGCGGCTGCATTCGCCCCGCTAAAAAGGAGTCACCACATCGAGAACACAAGGCCGGCACCTCGCCCTTAATGTGACCCGAAACCAAATAGTCGACTCCCATTTTTTCGATGCGAGCTTTGACTTCAATATGGGATTTTTCGGCCCATTCTTCGGGCGACATTCCTACTAAATCCTCTCCAGGACAGGCTCCTATAAGCAAGGCTTTGACCCAGCGGTGAGTTTGATCTGAGGTGATTTCAAAAGCCTTTCGATCGACTTCTCTCAAACTGATTTTTCCGGTGAATTCCATTTTTAAAATCCTTAGTTGGGCTTTACGGACCAGAATTCATTGGCCTGAGATTTGTTTAAATATGCTTGGAGGCTATCAAGCAACACTAAGACTCTAGGATCTTTTTTTGAAATAGCAGAATTTGAATTCAAGCCCATATCTGATGAGCTCTGGACTCCTAGGATCCAAGGGCCCCATTGATTTTTAAAATTTAAGGCCTGAACCGCAGATCCCAAAAACTTACCATTCTCGAGATAAACAGCAAGGGCTCGTTGGCCCGGAGTTGGTCCGTCTTGAAGACTTCCCTGCGCAATTAATTTTCCGCGAGTATCAAAAAATTTTAGATTTAACTGTCCACTGATTTCACTTTTAGAAATTTTCACTGTTCCCCAGGACTCAATATCATTGTGCACAAGATATTCCGCGGACAGGGGTTTGGGCGATAAACTCAGTGAAGGTTTTTTTAAAAAAAGCGGAACCTCGTTTCCTTCATCATCCTGGGTCCAACTTAAGCTTGCTGGCAGATTAGGGTAACGCGCCCATCTGACCGAGTAAAAAGCCCCTAAACCTAGGGCCACCGCCCCAGAAGCAAAAAGCAAGATTCGCCCGGTCCCTCCACCCTCTAGGCTTGAACCCAAAAATCTCTGACTCAGGGTGTGGCCCAAATCTCGGTAACAAAGAGGTCGACCAAAGGGTTTGTCTCCGGCCAGAACGGGATTCAAAGAACTCAAAAAAAGGGGAAAAAATAGGAGTCTTAAAACGAAGGCCATCGGGGGAAAGGGTCTAATGAAGATTTTTTGCTAAAGCTAGATTTTTTTTAGGGCTCTTGTGGAGTGATTTGAGGAGTTTCTTCGGGAGTATCAGCAGATGGAGCAACCTCACCCCGGACAGCCAACTGGGCATTTGGAAAGCCATAGGAGGCTAGCGAAAAAAGAACCCTTTTTAAATACAAAAACTCTAAACCTCGATCGGCCTGAATGATGATATTTCCGGGAAACGGAGCCTCGGGGTAAATAGTTTGCATTGCTATTTTGTAGGCCTCAAGTCGACCCCGAAGTAGGGGCAGGTCCCAGTCCGTATCGTCAATCTTGGCTTGGAGATTCGCATTGTCGCCAACTTCGTAACCCTCAAGGGTCACTTTGTCCCTTTGAACTGTAACTATCGGATAACGATCTAAAACTTTAGCAAATTGGGCCTGAGGCAAGGTAATTCCCGGATTAACCATAAAAATTTCCCCCGTTGCCGAGAAACTTTGAATTAAAAACAAAATCACCACCGCAAAAATATCAATTAATGAAGTTAGCGTAAGTTCCTCATCTAGGTGACGCCGTCGTTTGCTACCTTGAATGCGACTGCGGAGCGCGGGTAAATCATATTCTGATCTAAGATGGTAACCCGGTTGAATCACTCCCATTGGGCAGTCTCCCCAACAACTACGACTTCATCAAAATCTCGAGCCGAGGCCTGATCCATTACCAAAATAATATTTTCATAAATAGCTTGGTCGGTGGCTTTTAAAACAAGGTCGCGTTTTTGAGGATCCCGATCTCGAGCCTCAGCAAAAAAATTTGCGACTCCTTCAATATCAAAAGTTCCATCGGTATTAACTGAAATTCGTTGAGATTTTCCGGAATTAAATAATTCAATATTTTTAGCGCCAATGGAGACTCTCAAATCAGATTTTACTTTTTTAATATTTTCAGGAGGAGGTTGAGATGACTTGGAGACTTCGCCTCCGCCCAATTGAGTTTCAAGAGCAGCAAGTTGGTCCCAGACTGCAGTCGAGAGTAAAAAAATGATCATGGTCGAGAAAAGGTCAATAAAGGGAACGAGATTGAGGTTTGTTTGAAAACCTTTTTTGGATGCCACTTTTTTAGTCTCTCCCCACCCCTCTTACAAAAATAATTTTATCGAACTGGGAATTTATCGCGATTTTGCAAAATTAAATTCAAAGTAGAAACACTCACTTCATGAATGTCATCAATAATTTTTTGAGTCTTAGCCACTAAGACTGCAGAAACAAGAAGGGTCGGGATAGCAACCATAAGCCCGAAGGCGGTTCCGTTCATGGCCTCTGAAATTCCTCGACTCAAGAGAGCTGCTTTTTTTCCGGGATCGGTGTTGGACAAAGATTGAAAGGTGTAAATGAGACCTACAATTGTTGAAAGCAAACCAATCAGGGTTGCTATGTTTCCTAGCAAGGCCAAAAATGGAGTTCGTTTTTCGATTTCAGGAAGCTCTCGCAATGAAGCGACATCCATTGCTGTTTGAACTTCTTGCTCGCGGCCCTTATTCATGACCGAAACTAATCCCGCTTTTACGATATTGCTCATCGGAGCTGACCTGCCATTGCAATAGTTGACGGCCGCATTGAGATCGCCCGCTAAAATCGAGCGGTGAACTTGCGACATGAATTTATTTTTATCCACTGAGGCGCTAAAGTAGAGAACTAGAAAACGCTCCAGAGCAATCGACATCGCAAAAATTCCGACACCAAGCAGAATCCACATCCAAACTCCGCCGTCCCGAAAGAAATCCACAAAAAATTGCATATTTGCCCCCCTGAGTTAAGGTTCCCTAAGATCAGTTTAAACGAGGTTAGCAAAAAGGGAACACCCGAATTTTTTATTATGCAAAGGTGTGAACTAAAGCGAGACTGAGAGGCCTAGCGCTGCAGTCAATTGAGTTTGGTTATTCTGATAACCTTGATGGGTCCAAATTTCGGACTCCCATCCCACTAAAGCTTGCAAGGCCCAGTTCTGCCAAATCGGAATTTGAGCTCCAAACTCAGCTAAGTAGGCCTGCCTAAAGATATCTACAGAATACCAGGAGGGCAAAAGATCTAGCCAGAGGCGAAGTTCGCGACCAGAAACCACAAAAGCCTTTTGGCCCCTGAGACTCAAGGACCAACCTGCAACTACGGGATCTAGGGGCCCCATGGACCTGGACCTCCACTCTCGACCCAGGCCCATCCAAAGGCCAAAATCCGTGGGGCTTGCTGAAGAATTAATTAAATTTCGTTTATAGCCCAAATGATATCCAATTTTTTTATGGCTTGAAGTCACCGGAACTACCACCTCGAGTGAGGCCTTGGCGCGAGGCCCCGATCCAACCTCGATTGTGGTTAAAGAATAGACACTCGAATCGTTTAAATAAAGACTTCCAAGGGTTGAAATAGAAAGATCTTTAACCCAGGGGCGTGAAATCAATTTTTTGGATTTCAATTCGAATCCATAAGCATTTTTCATTTGCTCTTGCGAGCTTAGGCGCACGCGCCATTTTGACTGCAGACCTCTTGTTTTTTCTTTAATCTCAACATCCCAGGACTGACTCAAATATGCAGAATCAGGGGTGACATCGCAAATAAAAAAATTTTTCTTAAGGGTGATTTTTTTTACTTTTTTTTGAAAAGATTCTTCACACAAGACTTCATCAACGTCTCGATCCACGAGACATCTTAATCGACCCTTTTCAGAAAAGGCACAACTCACAAGTGTTGGAGAGAATCCCTCTAAAGAAAAAATTTCCAAAAAGGGCTCCGCCCCAAGCTCTTGTCGTAAATCCTGCCCCCACCCTTCTGCGCACATTGCAAAAAAAAACACCAAACTCAGATTTTTACAGCAAAAAAGCCAAGACTTAGTTGACGGCAACATAGTCCCATTCTTTACCAAGCGGCATTTTATGAAGATTGAGTTTTTGTGAATGGAGAACTGCAATAGTTGCCATACTCACGATTTCATTCACGTCGGCATTCATCTGTAAAACATGAATCGGCATATTCATGCCCACCAGAATAGGGCCCACAGCATCAGCCCCACCGAGCTGCGCCATGAGTTTGTAACAAATATTGGCTGAAGACAGATTGGGACAAACAAGGACATTCGCTGCGCCATCGCGCAGGCGGCAAAAAGGAAATCTCTCCATAAGAACTTTGGGATTTACCGCAGTATCGGCTTGCATTTCGCCATCAACTATCAAATCGGG